>JAZNCR010000122.1:0-8334 GCA_045587605.1 Eubacteriales bacterium | reverse complement strand
GCCTTCCCCCCCTAGGGAAGGGGGACCACGATAGTGGTGGATGAGGTGTAGTTTGGTACCGATGAACACCTCATCCGTCAGCCTTCGGCTGCCACCTTCCCTAGGGGGGGAAGGCTTTCCGCAATTTGTTTGGCTTTGGTTACAAATCTATCCCTTCAAGATCAAAGGAAAGGTATACTGCACACCTCTCCCCCGAAAATCCCGATATATGCCATTATAGCACGAAAAGCAGGCGGGTGCAATCCTTTTTCTCTTGACAAAGGAGAAAAAAAGGGGTATCATAAAGAAAAAACGGGAGTGAGTGACGATGTATACCGAGCTTTGCGCCGCGCTGCGTGCGCTGACCGAGGGGATTCCGCATCCCATTGCCAATCTGGCCAATGCCGCCGCCCTGTTGTATTCCTCGCTTGACCGCATCAACTGGGCGGGGTTTTATCTGCTTGAGACGGACGACCTGCTCGTTCTCGGCCCGTTCCAGGGCAAGCCCGCGTGTATTGAGATTCCGGTCGGGCGGGGTGTTTGCGGAACGGCCGCGGCGCGGGGAGAGACGGTTTTGGTGGAGAACGTGCACGAATTCCCGGGACATATTGCCTGCGATGCGGCATCCAATTCCGAGCTCGTGATCCCGCTTCGGCGGAACGGGACACTGTTCGGTGTGCTCGACATCGACAGCCCGGACCTCGGCCGATTTACCGAGGCAGACCGCGCGGGACTTGAGGATTTTGCCCGCGTGCTGGAGCAGGCAATCTGAGCGGAAGACGTCAATTCCGACAATTTTGAGAACGAGGAGAAACCCATTATGAAGCTGTTTATCGCATCTGATTTGCACGGTGATCTTGCGGCGGCCGAGCGCGTCTTTGCACGCTTCTCTGCCGAAGGAGCGTCCCGCCTGCTTTGGCTGGGCGACCTGCTCTATCACGGTCCGCGCAACGATCTGCCCGCGGGCTACGATCCGAAGGGGGTCATTGCCCTGTTGTGTGCACACAGAGAGGAGCTCTTCTGCGTGCGCGGAAACTGCGAGGCCGAGGTCGATCAGATGGTGCTGAATTTCCCCGTGCTTGCCGATTATGCTCTGCTTGCGGTGGGTGAGCACACCGTTTTTGCGACCCACGGACACCACCATACGACCGAAACACCCCCTCCGCTCCGCGCGGGCGACGTGCTTCTGCACGGACACACGCATCTCTATGCGGCGGAATATTTTGATCTGCCGAGTGGAGGACGGGCGCTTTATCTTAATCCCGGATCTGTCGCTCTGCCGAAGGGGGGCAATCCACCCACCTACATGACGCTGGATACCGATTCGGGCGAATGGCGGCTTTGTCGTCTTGACGGCGAGGTACTGCAGACCGGTCGGATCGGTGAATGAAAAAAGAAAGGGTGCCGCGCATCTGCGCGGCACCCTCTCTTTTTTATGCCGGAGACCCGGCCAAACGTTGCCTTACAGGGGGCGAACGTTGATTGCTCTAAGCTTATTGGGGTTCTTGGGATCGGTCTCGGTCTCGAACTCAACCTTCTGACCCTCGGTCAGATTCTTAAAGCCCTCTACCTGAATAGCAGAGAAATGGACGAAAACGTCGTCGCCGCCGTTGTCGTTGGAAATGAAGCCGTAGCCCTTTCCGGTGTCGAACCACTTAACAGTTCCGGTGTTCATGCAAAAGTCCTCCAAAAAAATGAAAATTGTACTCTGTCCATCAAACAAAAAAACGCACACCCCGCGCAAGTCCGTTCCAACTGTGACTTACAACCAAGTGTGAGTTCATAGCTAACTGTCCCGAATACGGGTGTATTATATCACACATTCCCCCCGCTTGTCAAGAGATATGAGGAGTTTTTTTCGCTCTTTATCTGATTAAATTGGTGAAATTCCGACGTTTTTCCCATCGGGAAAGACACAAAGCGCGCCTTTGTGCGAATCGTGTGCCGAAAATTTCCCGTTAATTTTTTATTTTGAACAAAAAAGGGGCAAACGCATTGAAAAAAGGGGCGAAATCATGTATAATGATTTTGATTGGATATTTAACCGTTTTGACAGAGAGGTGAAGGCTTTGGCATATACGTTTCGCGGCGGTACGCACGTCGCAGAGCAAAAAAACACCCGGCGATCGGCAACAGAAGTTATCAAGGCACCCCCAAAGGTGTCGATTCCGATGTCCCAGCACGTCGGTGCCCCCTGCAGTCCCTGCGTTAAGGTCGGAGACTACGTTTACTGCGGGCAGGTAATCGGAACGGTTGAGACGGGACTCGGCTGTCCCGTACACGCAAGCGTATCGGGCACCGTAACGGCGCTTGACACCCGAAATGACGCGGCGGCGCGCCCGATTGTCAACGTCGTCATCGAAAACGACGGCAAAATGACCCTCGATCCCGCGATCAAGCCGCATGACAAGAAGCTTTCCGAAACCTCGCCCGAGGAGATCGTGGAGATTATTCGTCAAGCCGGAATTGCGGGCATGGGGGGCGCGGCCTTCCCGACCTATGCGAAAATTCAGTCGGCACGGGGCAAGGTTGAGCGACTGATCGTCAATTGTGCCGAGTGCGAGCCCTATATTACAGCCAACCACCGCCTCTTGCTCGAGAGCCCCGAAAACGTCATCAACGGGACGAAGATTCTCTTGCGTGCCCTTGGGCTCAGACGGGCCGATATTGCGGTCGAGGATAATAAGCTTGATGCGATCAATCTGCTTGAATCACTTGTGGCGGGCAGCGATCTCATTAAGATCCGTGTGATGAAGACCAAATATCCGCAGGGCGACGAGCGCCAGCTCATTTATGCGCTGACCGGCCGTGAGCTTGCGGCAGGCAAGCTTCCCGCCGACGTGGGCTGCGTGGTCTTCAATGCCGAAACCTGTGCGGCCGTTTTTTCTGCCTTTGCTTACGGGCTTCCCCTCATTGAGCGGATCGTCACGGTGGACGGCGACTGTGTGATGCAGCCCCAAAATCTGATCGTGCCCATCGGCACGTCGGCATCCGACGTAATCGAGGCCTGCGGCGGTCTTCGCCGTACGCCGCGGAAGATGATCTTCGGCGGTCCGATGATGGGCGCGGCACAGTGGGATCCACACGCCCCTGTCATCAAGAGCACCTCGGCCATCCTGCTTTTCTCGGCCGATGCTGAGCCGAAGACGGCGCCCCCCGAAACCTGCCTGCATTGCGGCCGCTGTGTGGGGAACTGTCCGATGCATCTGATGCCCAACTACATTGCACTGTACGCAAAGGCCGATCGCTTCGCCGAGGCGGAGGAGTTCGGTGCGCTCTCCTGCGTTGAGTGCGGTACCTGCTCCTACAATTGCCCGGGACAGGTGCAGATCGTGCAGTACATCCGGGTTGCCAAGGGGGCGATCCGTGCAGAAAAAGAAGCGGCGCGTGCACGCGCCGAGGCCGCAAGGATCAATACCGAAGAAAAAAAGGAGGAAAAGTAAATGGACGAAAAGCTGATTTCCGAAGCGTCCGAGCAGGAAGCGCCCGCGTCTGCGCCCGATGCGCAGATCAAAATGCCCGACCTGCTTACCGTTTCCCCCTCTCCCCATATCAAGCACCCCGACACGACACGGAGCGTCATGCTTGACGTCATGATTGCCCTTGTGCCTGCATCGGTTTGGGGCGTTTATGCGTTCGGCCTGCGCGTGCTTTGGGTGATCGCCGTCTGTATGCTCAGTGCGGTGGCGGCCGAGGCAATCACGCAGAAGCTTCTGCGCCGCCCCGTGACGGTTTCCGATTGCTCAGCGGCGCTGACCGGCCTTCTGCTTGCCCTGAATCTGCCTGCCGCGATCCCGCTTTGGATGGGGGCCGTCGGCGCGGTATTTGCCATCGTGGTGGTTAAGCAGCTCTTTGGGGGGCTTGGCAAAAACTTTATGAATCCCGCCCTCGCGGCCCGCGTTTTCCTCTTTGCGTGGCCGTCCGATATGACCTTCTTCCCCGCACCCGGCGTGCGGCTCGGTCTGCTTGATTTTGCGGTCAAGGCGGACGGCGTCGACGTGGTCTCGGCGGCTACTCCCCTTGCCGCGCTGAAGGAAGGGCTGATGCCCGATGCATCCCTGCGTGACCTCATCTTCGGTCATGTGGGCGGCTCGATCGGTGAGGTTTCCTCGGTACTGCTGATTGCCGGCTTTGTGTATCTTTTGATCCGACGGGTCATCACCTGGCATATTCCCGTTGCCTATCTCGGCACGGTTGCCCTGCTTTCCTTCCTTTTTCCGCACGCCAACGTGGCGTCGGAATTTATGCTTGCCCATCTTTTCTCGGGCGGACTTCTTCTCGGTGCCGTCTTCATGGCAACCGATTACACAACCTCTCCCGTTACGACGGTCGGTCGGCTGATTTACGGCGTCGGATGCGGGCTTCTGACCGTCTTTATCCGCTATTTCGGCAGTTATCCCGAGGGGGTATCCTTCTCAATTCTGATGATGAACACGCTGGTCTGGTATCTCGACCGATATACCCGCCCGCGCCGATTTGGAGGTGGGAAGCATGTCGCTTGACGAAAAGCAGCTTGAGGTGACCGAGCTGCCGCAGGATGCGGCAGAGCGTGCACACGAAGAGATCCCCTCCGCAGAGACGGCTGAGATCTACGAAACGTCGGAGGAAATCCTGCGGGAAGCCGGACGGGACGTGTACCCGAAGAAACGGCGTGAGACGAATGAGTACGTCAAGATCGGCGGCTCTCTGCTCGTCATCTGTGCCGTGGTTGCCCTGGTGGTTTCCTTTGTTCATGCCGTCACGGCGGATATGATCGCCGAGGCGGCGGTGCGCGAACGGCGGGAAGCCGTCGTGCGGATCTTCGGTGAGGGGGCTGCCATCACCGAAATCGAGCCCCTTGCGGGAACGAACACCATCTACGCGATTGCGGATGCAGGCTACTGTGTCAATCTGGATGCAAAGGGCTTCGGCGGTCCCGTCAGCATGATGGTCGGTGTCGGTTATGACGGACGGCTGGTGGGGATTGAGATCGTTTCTCACAGTGAAACGCCCGGATTTGGCGCAAAGGCGGACGACCCCGCGTATCTTGCTCAGTATATCGGGCAGGGCAGTCGGCTTGTGCTCGGCGACACGGTGGACGCGCTTGCGGGTGCGACCATCACCTCGCGGGCGGTGCTCGGCGGTGTGAACGCCGCAACCGCCGCACTGGTCGAGGCCGGATTGGTGGAAGAATTCCTTCCGCCGCCTCCGGTTGAAGAGGAGAGCATTGACGACTGGGGCGATTTGGGCGAATATGAAGATTGGATGGATGACGCGGACGGAGGTGACGGCGAATGAGCGGAAAACTGAAGGGATATCTTGCCCAGCTGCGGTCGGGACTTCTTGACAGCAATCCCGTTCTCGTTCAGCTGCTCGGTCTGTGTCCGACGCTGGCAACCACGACGTCGGTGACCAATGCCGTCGGTATGGGTCTTGCGGCGACGGCGGTGCTTGTCTGCTCGAATCTTTTTATTTCCCTCTTGCGGAAATTTATTCCGAAGCAGGTGCGCATTGCGGCCTACATCGTCATCATTTCGGGCTTCGTGACGTCGGTCGAGCTCTTGATGAAGGCCTTTTTCCCCGCGCTTGATCGGGCACTTGGACTTTTCATTCCGCTGATCGTGGTCAACTGCATTATCCTTGCGCGCGCAGAGGCGTTTGCGTCGAAAAACGGTCCTGCGGCGTCGGTGGTGGACGGACTCTCGATGGGACTCGGCTTTACGGCGGCACTGATTCTGATCGCCGCAGTGCGTGAGATCATCGGTGCGGGCAGCTTCTGCGGAATTCCGCTGTTCGGCGAGTCCTTCAAGCCTGCAATTATTTTCATCCTGCCGCCCGGCGCATTTTTGACACTCGGCTTTATTTTGGCGGCGGTACAGAAAATTTCCCATTCGCGCGAGGACAAACGTCGGCTGAGCGAGAATGATCCCGGGGAGGAGGATGACGTATGAGCTTTGTTGACGTTCTTCTTTTGATGTTCAGCGCAATTCTCGTGGAAAACTTTATTTTTTCCCGATTCTACGGCTGCTGCCCCTTCCTCGGTGTCTCCGAAAAGCCGGACACGGCACTGGGCATGGGGATGGCGGTTACCTTCGTCATGACCATCTCGAGTGCGGCAACCTGGGCGGTCTATCACCTGATTCTCGTTCCCCTCGGGCTTGGCTATCTCAAAACCATTGCCTTTATTTTGGTGATTGCGGTGCTGGTGCAGTTCACCGAGATGTTCTTGCGCAAATTCCTGCCCGCGCTCTATTCGGCGCTCGGCATTTATCTCCCTCTCATCACGACCAACTGCGCAGTGCTTGGCGCTGCGCTGGTCAATATTGAGGAGGGCTTCGGCTTTGGCGTTTCGGTGGCATACGGCTTTGCGGCGGCCATCGGATTTACCATGGCTATCGTGATTTTCGCGGGCGTTCGCGTGCGCCTGCAGTTTTCGGACCCACCCCGCGCCTTCCGCGGCTTTCCGCTGACGCTGATCGCGGCAGGTCTTCTGGCCATGGCCTTTTCCGGCTTCTCCGGAATCAGCTTTTGAGGGGAGGGACACGGAATGCTTGTGGATATTTTGATCCCCGTTCTCGTCTTCGCCGTGCTCGGTCTCCTCTTTGGTTTGGTGCTGGCCGTCGCATCCCGTGCCTTTGCCGTCAAGCAGGACGAGCGGATTCCGGCGGTGACCGAGTGCCTGCCCGGCGCGAACTGCGGCGGATGCGGCTATTCGGGCTGTGCGGCGCTGGCCGAGGCCATCGTGGCAGGCGAGGCAAAGCCGACCGCCTGCTCGGTCGGCGGCGGTGAGACTGCCCGCGCGATCGGTGAGGTGCTCGGCATCGAGGTCGGCGAGACGGTACGGATGCGGGCACAGGTTATGTGCTCGGGAACGGCCGAATATGCAAAAAAGAAATACGTATATGCAGGAGCGCAGGACTGTATTGCGGCGGCCAAGCTCGGCGGCGGAGATAAGCTCTGCCCCAATGGTTGTATCGGGCTTGGCACCTGCGTTTCCCGTTGCCCCTTCCGTGCTATCTCGGTGGTGAAGGGGGTTGCGGTCGTGGATTACCGCAAATGCGTCGGCTGCGGCGTATGTACGGCTGCCTGTCCGAAGCATCTGATCGAGCTGATTCCCTTCGAGGCGCGGCATTGGGTCGGATGCAGGTCGGTGGACAAGGGGGCGGTGACGCGCAGCTACTGCGACGTCGGCTGCATCAGCTGTAAGCTGTGTGAAAAGGCCTGTGAGGCGGGTGCGATCGCGGTTAACGACTACGTTGCGTCGATCGATTACGCCAAATGCACGGGATGTGATGCGTGCGTGGAAAAATGCCCCCGCAAAATTATCTGGTCCGCCCATACGCAGGGCAAGGGACTGGTGATCGAGAACCCGCAGTAAAATCCCGCCCGGGGGACGCGCGGACATGAGGAGGTGACGGCGTGAAGGTGTTTTTGGATTGTCTCAATATTGCACCCGTCGGGGATGAGCCGCTTCATCGGCTTGCGCCCGCCGAGCGGCGTCTGCGCGCCGAACGCTGCCGCGACCGCGACGATGCGCGGCGATGCCTGGCGGCGGGGATCCTTTTGCAGCGTGCGGCACGCCGCATGGGCTTTGGCGGAGAGATCGTAACCGAGCCGAACCGATTTGGCAAGCCCCGCCTCGTCGGGGCGGAGCGCATCGAATTCAGCATTTCTCACGGCGGAGACTGGGTTTTGCTCGGCTATGGAGAGACACCGATCGGTGTCGACGTCGAGCCGATTGCGCGAAACAAGGACTACGTTCGCCTCGCAGAGCGATTTTTCTCAGCAGCCGAGCGTGAGGATCTGCTTCGCGGGGAAGCGTCGGGAATTCCCCTTCGCTTTGCCCGGACCTGGACGGCGAAGGAAAGCTACGTCAAATATCTCGGCTGCGGATTTGCAAAGCCACCTGCCTCCTTCTCGGCTGATCCCGAGACGGGGCGCGTGCTTGATGGAGATGGATGGGTGCGCGGCATCTCGCTCCGTACCTTCTCCCCCGATCCATGTCATATCGCCGCCGTATGCGGTGCGTGGGATGCTCTCGATATTCGTACCCTCACAGTCGGCGACATGGAGACCTAAATAAAGAAACACGGTTTACGCATCGTAGACCGTGTTTTTTGTGTTTCGAAACCCCCGCCATAGTGGCGGGGTTCAGTTAAGGCTAAGCCGATGAGCAGAAAGCAAAGGAAAAGTCAGTGCAGAAAGTTTTTGCACTAAAGGCTCCCTTGTGTAAAGGGAGCTGTCACCGGAGGTGACTGAGGGATTGTAGACTAAACGATTAGCATTGTATATGATTTATGCGTAACAGCGATATGTTAGGTTGGCAACAATCCCTCCGTCACGGCAAGCCGTGCCACCTCCCTTTACACAAGGGAG
>JAZNCR010000121.1:0-4983 GCA_045587605.1 Eubacteriales bacterium | reverse complement strand
TGTTGAACGAAGAGGCCCTTGTCCTCTCCTCTACCGAGCTCCGCGGGATCGCGGCAGGCGGGGGTGATCTTTCCTCCTATATGCCAAAGGCCCTCTCGGACTATATCATGGAGAATCGGCTTTACCGCCATCCACAGAAGGGAAGCATTACCGAAGCGGATCTGGACACGCTCAAAGCACGCATTACGCATATCCAGTCTCCCCGACGCCTTGCCCATACCCTCGGTGTGGAGCAGACGGCACTTCGGCTCGGTGCACTTTATGCGCCCGACGAGCAGTACCGTCTTCGTGCCGCCGCACTTCTTCATGACCTGACAAAAGAATATCCTTTCGAAAAACAGTTGAAAATTGTCGAGAAATCTGATATAATAGTAAGCAATTGCGAAAAAGCGTGCGAAGCGCTTCTTCATGCACCGTCTGCTGCGGCACTGATTGCCGCCGACCCCGACTATGCACCCTTTGCCGATCCCGCCGTCATCGACGCGGTTCGCTGGCATACGACGGGGAGAGCGGGGATGACAATTGCCGAGCAGATCATCTTTCTCGCTGATTATATTGAACCCACCCGCACGCACGCGGCCTGTGCCGAATTGCGAGAGCAGTTCTGGGCGGCAGATCCCGCGTCGATGGATATGGAAGAGCGTATTCTGCACCTGCGCCGCTTCGTGCGGCTTGAGGCAGAGATGACCATCCGACATCTCAGCGAGCGGGGAGCCATGATTGCCGAGAATACCCTCCGCGCCCGCAATTGGGCATTGGCGGGCGATTGATTCCCTTACCGAAAAAGGAGGCTCACGTTTTTTCATGAGCATGAACACAGAAAAACCTACCCGACGTAAGCCCAGGCAGTCGAAGGGCGCGGTGATTGCGGAGATTGCGGTTATCCTTGTCTTCGTTGCCGTCGCGTTCATTGTTGCCGTGCAGCTTTTTTACCGTCCGCCTGCACCGGACGCGGAAATCCCGTTTGAGACCGATCCCGTCGAGACAACCGCCCGGCTTCCCGCCGAAACCGATCCGTCGGGGGAAACGATTCCCGTCGGCACGCCCGTCAAGCCGGTCGAGTACGTGCGCCGAGAGGGTGTGTACAATTTCCTGATTGCCGGACATGACCGTGTCGCGGTCAACACCGACGTTCTCATGATTGCTTCCTTTGATACCCAAAATAATTCCCTCAATTTGGTGCAGATCCCGCGTGACACCTATGCAAGCTATGCGTGGACCAACTACCATAAGATCAACGGCGTCTATGCCTGTGCACTGCAGGAAAACAAATACGTCCGCCGTGATGCCATGCAGGGGCTGATGGATTATCTGATGCAGAATCTGGCCATCAAGCTTGATTACTATGCGCTGATCGATCTTGATATTCTGCAGGAAATGGTTGATCTGATCGGCGGTGTTCCGCTGACTATCCCTGCTGAGATGGAGTATTACGATCCGTATCAGGAGCTGACGATTAATCTTCCCGCAGGACCGCGCACCCTGACCGGTGAGGAGGCAGAGCAATTTGTCCGCTTCCGCGCGGGTTACGTGCAGGCGGATATCGGACGAAACGATGCGCAGAAAATATTCATGGCGGCCTTCCTCCGCCAGTATAAAAAGAATTTGAACATCAGCACGCTGACAGGAACGGTTGAGCAGATGCTCAAGCACGTGACCACCAATCTGACGGTGGGCGACTGTGTATTCTTTGCCAAGGAGGCACTCGAGCTTGACCTTGCCAAGGTCGTGATGGTCAATATGCCCGGCTCGGATATTCTGGTAACCGAAGGGGAGTTCTCCTCCTATTTCGTGCTCAGCCGTGCAGGCGCGCTTGACACGGTCAATCGCTTCCTCAACGTCTATACCGAGGATATTACCGATTCAATCTTTGACCGAAACAGCGTCTTTACCAATCCGAAAAACAGTCAGATCAACACGCTCTATCAAACCGAGACGAAGATCGCACATGAATATACCGCCGAAGAGGTCAATGCGGACGGAATCTATATTCCCCGCACCTGACCGAGGCCGGAAGAAAGGAATCACACCATGGAAGATATGACCACCCGCCCCGAATGGGCAACCCTTCCCGCGCTGAATGCAGCAGAGCCCAAGGCACTTGCTGAGGCTGTTGCGATTGTGCTTGATGAGAAAAAAGGACATGAGCTGAAAACACTTTTTGTTGAAGATAAGACGATTCTCGCCGATTATTTCGTGCTTTGCACCGGTAACTCGAATACGCAGGTCAAGGCGCTGGCCGACGAGGTGGAATACAAGATCGGTCTGCGCGGTGTAAAGCCGCTCCACATCGAGGGACGTGACAACGGCAGCTGGGTGCTGATCGATTTTGGCTCGGTAATCGTGCACATTTTCGACCGCGCCGCCCGCGATTTCTACAATCTGGATAAGCTTTGGAGCGACGCAGTTCCCGTGGATACCTCGGCCGAGCAGTAAGATTTTTTCATACCGAACATAATTTCTATGCATAAAGGAAGCTGACAAATGAAGTACAACTACAATGAAATCGAGAAAAAATGGCAGGACCGATGGGATGCCGAGGGCGTTTTCTGCGCGTCTGAGGACCACAGCAAGCCGAAGTTCTACGCGCTGGTCGAATTCCCCTATCCCAGCGGAGCAGGTATGCACGTTGGTCATATCAAGGCCTATTCCGGTCTTGAGGTGATTTCCCGTAAGCGCAGAATGCAGGGCTACAACGTGCTTTTCCCCATCGGCTTTGATGCGTATGGGCTCCCGACCGAGAACTATGCCATCAAGACGGGCATCCACCCCCGCAAGGTAACCGATATGAACATCGAGAAGTTCACCTCCCAGCTCAAGCGGGTAGGCTTCTCCTTTGACTGGTCCCGCGTTGTGGATACCACCGAGGAGGACTACTACAAGTGGACGCAGTGGATCTTCCGCCGTATGTTTGACGAGGGTCTTGTCTTCCGCGCAAAGACGCTGGTCAACTATTGCCCCTCCTGTAAGGTCGTTCTCTCCAACGAGGACTCGCAGGGCGGTAAGTGCGATATCTGTCACAACGATATCGTGCAGAAGGCCAAGGACGTTTGGTATCTCCGCATTACCGAGTATGCCGACAAGCTGCTCGGCGGCCTCGATAAGGTAGACTATCTGCCCAACATCAAGCTGCAGCAGGAAAACTGGATCGGCCGCTCGGAGGGTGCATTTGCCAACTTCAAGATCAGCGGCACCGAGGATTTCCTGCGCATCTATACCACCCGTCCCGACACCATGTTCGGCGTAACCTTTATGGTTATCGCGCCCGAGCATCCCGTCATCGAGCAGTATCGCGACAGCATTGCCAACATTGATGCACTTGATGCATACAAGGCAGAGTGCGCCAAGAAGACCGAGTTCGAGCGTACCCAGCTGGTCAAGGAAAAGACCGGCGTGAAGATCGAGGGCCTGTCGGTTGTGAACCCCGCCAACGGTAAAGAAATTCCCGTTTACATCTCCGACTACGTCATGATGGGCTACGGTACGGGTGCGATCATGGCAGTTCCCGCACACGATGAGCGCGACTATGACTTTGCCCGCAAGTTCGGCATTGATATCATTGAGGTTATCCGCGGCGGTGACATCAGCGAGGCGGCCTACACGGGCGACGGCGAGATGGTTAACTCCGACTTCCTCAACGGCATTACCACCAAGGCAGAGGCGATCACCAAGATGATCGAATTCCTGTCTGCAAAGGGCATCGGCGAGCGCGGCGTTCAGTTCAAGATGAAGGACTGGGCCTTCAACCGCCAGAGATATTGGGGTGAGCCGATCCCGATTATCCATTGCCCCACCTGCGGCATGGTCGGCGTTCCCTATGAGGAGCTTCCGCTCCGCCTGCCGAATATGGAGAATTTTGCACCCGGCGAGGGCGGCGAGAGCCCGCTTGCCAAGATCGAATCCTTTGTGAACTGCACCAGCCCCAAGTGCGGCGGCGCGGCAAAGCGCGAGACCGACACCATGCCGCAGTGGGCAGGCTCGTCCTGGTACTTCCTGCGTTATACCGACCCGAAGAACGACAGTGCATTTGCATCCAAAGAAAACCTCGAATACTGGCTGCCGGTTGACTGGTACAACGGCGGCATGGAGCACGTGACGCGCCACCTGATCTATTCTCGCTTCTGGCATCGCTTCCTCTATGATATCGGTGAGGTGCCGGTAGACGAGCCTTATGCAAAGCGTACGGCACAGGGACTGATCCTCGGTCCCGACGGCGAGAAGATGAGTAAATCGAAGGGCAACGTCGTTGACCCGAACGACGTTGTCGACGAATACGGTGCCGATGTTCTGCGTGTCTACACTCTCTTTATGGGCGACTATGCATCCGCCGCACCCTGGAGCGAGAGCAGCGTCAAGGGCTGTAAGCGTTTCCTTGACCGCGTGGCAGGACTTACCGATCTGGTTCGCGGAAAGGGAGAAACCGAGGCCATCACCTCGCTCTTCCATAAGACGGTCAAGAAGGTATCGGGCGATATCGAGGACATGAAGTTCAACACCGCGATCGCCGCCATGATGACCCTCATCAACGGTATCTACGAGCATGGCTCGCTGACGGCCGATGAGCTTGGCGTATTCGTTCGTCTGCTTTGCCCCTTCGCTCCCCACCTCGCAGAGGAAATCTGGGAGATGCTTGGCAACAAGACGCTCTGTGCCGAGGCAGCATGGCCGAGTTGGGATGAGAGCAAGACGGTGGATGATGTGATCGAGATTGCTCTGCAGGTGAACGGCAAGCTGCGCGGTACGCTGGCTGTGGCCGCGACTGCCGCCAAAGACGATGTACTTGCCGCCGCACGCGCCGACGAACGTATTGCAGGCATGATTGAAGGCAAAACGATCGTCAAGGAGATTTTTGTTCCCGGCAAGATCGTCAACATCGTTGTAAAATAAAAATCCGAAAAATTCAAAAAAGTGCTTGACAGCACAGAGATTATCCTGTATAATATACAAAGAGATTTATGTCTCCTTGCACCAAGCGGAGGGAGG
>JAZNCR010000120.1:0-7140 GCA_045587605.1 Eubacteriales bacterium | reverse complement strand
GCAGGGTGAGATGGACAAATATGCTGGTTACCTGTTCTGCGGGGAATGCGGAAGCAAGCTGTATCTTCACAGAGCGTATTCCCTAACGGAAAGCCAAAACAACTTTATGTGCGGCGGTTATCAGGGTAAAAAAATCGACTGTACGGCACATTATATCCGAGAGTGTGTCCTCGACCAAATCATCCTGGAGAAGCTCCGCGAGGTAACCTCCTTCGCGCGTGAGAATCCCGATGAATTCTATGCCTTGGCATCACAGAACGGTGAAGCAGAAGCGAAGAAGTTCTATCAGACAGCCGAAAAAGAAAAGACACGGATGGAAACCCGTATCAAGGAGCTTGACAATATTATTCGCTGTCTGTATGAAGACCGTGTTTGCGGACGAATCACCGCAGAACGATATGACACCATGGCGGTCGGATACGAACAGGAGCAGGCAGAGCTGAAGCAGGAACTTGCATCCATCACGGAACGTATTGACGAAATGGATATGCGAGAGCAGTGCATTCGGGAGTTTATGGACAAGGCCAAGGAATATCTTGAAATGCCGAAGCTGACACCCGAGCTGCTGCGAGTGTTTGTGAGAAAGATCCTTGTGTATGAAAAAGAAGTCAAGTACTCACGGACGGCGGGCAATCCCATTGTGATATACTTCACCTTTCAGCCGAACTCGGACTGATACAGGATAGGGTAGAAAGGGCAAGAAAGTATATAACCGGAAGCCAATATGACTTCCGGTTATATACCGAGATTAATTCTTCGCTAAGGATAGCGCACAAAATTCGGCAGTCCTTTTTTGCGCAATCACAGCCAAAGTGCGGATCGGTTAAAATCAGTAAGAATAGCTTCTGCGGTGTCCTCCGGACTCCTCTCATTTTCAAGCGTAAGATCCGCCGTTTCGTCGTAGAGCGGGCGGCGGAGCTTTTCCATCTCGCGCATCCGCGCGGGATCCCCCGACAGCGGACGCCCGTCGGTGGCAAGCAGCTCAATCGGTCGGCGAAGGCAGTACACGCGGCCGTTCTGCCGAAGTGCCGTACGGTTTTCGGGGGCGAGCACCGCACCGCCGCCGCAGGCGATCACAAGACTTCGCTCAGGGCTCACCTCTGCCACGACCTCGCGCTCAAGTGCGCGGAAGGCGGCTTCGCCTTGTGCGGCGAAGATCTCGGGGATCGGTATCCCCGCGCGCTCGGTGATGCGTGCGTCAGTATCGACAAATTCTCGTCCTGTCGCCGCGGCAAGCAGTTTGCCGACCGTCGTTTTTCCGACACCCGGCATCCCGATCAGCACGATATTTGCCGTCTGTGCGGCAATGTCGGCCAACGTACGCTCGACGATATCCTCGTCAAGCGCGCGGCCAAGAAATTTCTCCGCCGCATAGGCCGCCTGCGCCACCAGCATGGGCAGACCGCCGGATGCGGGAATTCCCCGTGCCCGCGCCGCCTGCACGAGAGGCGTGCGGAGCGGATTGTAGATCACGTCGAGCAGCCCGATACACCCGGGCAGTCGGCCAAGCTCAACGGGGGAAACGTCGGTGTTCGGATACATCCCAACCGGCGTGGTGTTGATGAGGATGAACTCGCCCTTGGCCGCATAAAGATCGGCATAGCGGAACTCACCCTGCCGCGAAACAACTGTGACCGCCGCCGCGCCGCCGTGCTCGGCGACCGCACGCACCGTTCGCGCCGTGCCGCCGCTGCCGAGGATATATACCTGTTTCCCGTCGAAATCAATACCCGTGCGGCGCGCAAGGTAAGCAAAGCCCGCATAGTCGGTGTTGTGTCCGATCATGCGCGCACCGTCAAAATAGACGGTGTTGACGGCACCAATCGCCCGAGCGGACTCGGTGAGTGCATCGCAGTAAGGGATAACCGTTTGCTTGTAGGGAATGGTCACGTTCAGCCCCGAGAATTGCCGTGCACAGAGAAAAGCATCAAGCTCCTCGGGGGGGATGGGCTTGAGCGCATACGGATAGTCGCCGAGTGCACGGTGGATCGGTACAGACCAGCTGTGTCCGAGCGGGTTTCCAATCAGATAATACATGGTTCGTTTCCTTTTTTCGGGTATTCAGGCAAGACCTTTTATTTATTCCGATGACCGTATTGTATCCCCATAATCAACTCGTGTGCGTGCCGGCTCTCTCGAAGGGAGGCCTTGTGTGCACGCGGCACCGGAAACACAGTGGTGAGTCGGACCTTTATTTTTGCTCGTGATAGACACCGAGCACCGTCATTGACTCAACCATCGGCGCAAGATCGTCGAGAAGCCCCGGGAGCGCATCGGGATCGGGTGCTTCGAGATCAATGCAGAACATGAATTCAAAGTCGCGGTCGGGGATCGGGGAGGACTCAAGCTTGGTCAGATTCAGCCCCCTTGCCGCGAAACGGCTGAGCAGAGCCGCAAGCGTGCCGGAACGGTGAGGCAGGGTGACGATCAGCGAAAGCTTGTCGGCATCCGGCGTTACATCCGCCGCACGGGCAATGCAGATAAAACGGGTATAGTTGAACCCGCAGTCGGTGACGTCGTCGACCAGCACCTGCAAGCCGTAGAGGGCGGCGCAGTCGGGAGAGGCGATGGCGGCAAGATCGCGGCGGCCCGATTCAGCAACCGCCTCGGCCGCCATGGCCGTATTGGGGGCGGATACCCGCGCCATCGACGGGTGGCCGTCAAGCCACGCGGCACATTGACCGAGTGCCTGCTCGTGCGAGCGCACCTCGCGAATATCCGTAAGCCGCACGCCCGGCAGGGCGAGAAGCGCATGACGAACGGCCAGCCGACAGCCGCGGACAATATGCACCTTCCGCGAGCGAAGCAGCTCATAGACACCGCTGACCGAGCCGCGCGTGCTGTTCTCAATGGGCAGAACGCCATACGCACAGCGTCCGTCAAGCACTGCATCGGTCACCGCTCCCCAATCGGGGAAAAATTCAATCTCCGCCTCCGCAAACAGCCGTTCGCAGGCGTGGTGGGCATATGCCCCCCGACGTCCCTGACAGGCGACGCGTGCATGGGCAGGAAGTGATTTTCTCTGCGCGAGACGGGCGCGCAGCTCTGCCGCCTGCGGACAGCTATCCACTTCAAGCAGACGGTGCTGGCAGGCGCGGGAAAGCTCAAAAATCTGTCCCCAGAGACGGCTGACCGCCTCCGCGCGTGCCGCGTCGAGTCCTGCACAAAGGCGGTCAAGCACCGCCTGCTCACGCGCGGGATCGAGAACCGCCATCCCGACCGACCGCTTATAATCGGCAACCGCGGCAGAGACCTCCATGCGTTCAAGGAAGAGTGCACGCAGGTCACCGTCAATTGTATTGATGCGCTGACGAAGCACCGCAAGATCAATGGGTTTATTCTCAGCCATGTCAATCACAGTCCTTTCGGGAAATTCCCCGACTCCAGCCAGAGATCGAGCAGAACGGACGCCACCGCCGCTTCCACGACGGGAACGGCACGCGGAACGATGCAGGGATCGTGCCGCCCGCGGGGGGGGAGAATGGCATCACAGCCGCCCGAGAGACTGACCGTCTCCTGCTCCCGCATCAGCGTGGGCGTGGGTTTGACGGCAGCGCGAAGCACGAGGGGCATACCCGAGGTAATGCCGCCGAGAATGCCGCCGTGGTTGTTCGTTGTCGTCACGATCGACTTCCCCTCCATGCGGAAGGGGTCGTTGTTCTCGCTGCCGTGCAAGCAAGCACCCCAGAAGCCGGAGCCGAACTCAAGCCCCCTGATGGCGGGAATCCCGAAGATCACCTCGGCAAGGCGGCTCTCAACGCCGCCGAACATCGGCTCGCCGAGTCCGACGGGAAGACCGACCGCGAAGCACTCGATCACGCCGCCAAGCGAATCTCCCTCTGCCTTTGCCTCGGCAATGGCCTCAAGCATGGCATCGGCCGCGGCATCCGAAATGGTGGGGAAGGGCTTCACGGCAAGCCCGCGAAGGTCATCGGCAGTCACCTCGCGCGGATCAAAGCTTTCGTCAAACACCACACCGATCGTGGCCGCGTGCGCACCGATCGTCACACCCCGCCGCGCAAGAATCTGCGCGCAGACCGCGCCCGCAAAGCAGAGGGGGGCGGTGAGTCGACCCGAAAAATGTCCGCCGCCGCGAACGTCTGCCGCGCCGCCGTATTTGACGTAGGCGGTATAATCGGCATGGGCGGGACGGGGCTTGTCGGCGATCTCGGCATAGTCACCCGAGCGTGCGTCGGTATTGGCGATGACGGCACAAAGGGGTGCGCCGCAGGTGTGTCCTTCGTAGAGTCCCGAGAGGATTTCGGGAATATCGGCCTCGCGGCGCGCGGTTGAGGCGGGGCTTGTCCCCGGTGCACGGCGCGCCATAAACGCACCGACCGCCGCCAGATCGATCGGTTCCCCCGCGGGCAGTCCGTCGATGATCACGCCGATCCCGGCGGAATGCGACTGGCCGAATATACTGATCTTAAGCTGATGCCCGAATTGACTGCTCATAAGTCGTTGTCCTTTCTTTTGGGGAGTTCCCCCTCGAAATCAATACTGAATTGGAATCACAGAGAAAAAAGACGGGCGCAATCCTGCCAGAATGCGGGATAGGATTTGCTTACTGCCTCCGCACCCAGAATGCGAATGGGGGAGGATGCCCCGAGTGCGGCGACGGCGGCGGCCATGGCAATGCGATGATCCCCCGCGCTGTCCACGCTTCCGCCGAGAAGGCTTTTTCTTCCGCGGACGATCAGACTGTCCCCCTCGATCCGCGCATCCCCGCCGAGATTGCAGAGCATGGCACTGACGGTGGCGAGACGGTCGCTTTCCTTGAGCCGAAGGCGGCCTGCATCGGTGAAGCGGCTCTCGCCTTCAGCCAGTGCCGCAACAACGGCGAGAACAGGAACAAGGTCGGGGATTTCATCCACAGACAGGGTAAGCCCGCGCAGATGCCTGCGGGATACCGTCACCCGATCTCCGCACACCGCAACCTCTGCACCGAAATCGCGCAGGATCTCCGCAATGCGGCGATCCCCCTGCCGGCTGTCGGGAGAAAGCCCCTCGACGGTGATTTCCCCGCCGATCGCACCGGCGCAAAGCCAGAAGGCGGCGTTCGACCAGTCACCTTCAGCCGTGATCCGTCCGGGGGAGGTGTACCGAGCGGCGGCAATGGAGAAGCCGTCCGCATTGAGGGCAACGGGAATCCCGAACCGCGCCAGGGTGGAAATCGTCATCTCCACATACCCCGATGAGGCGAGGGGAGAGGTCAGAATAATTCGACTCTCTTCGCCGAGCAGAGGCAGGGCAAGGAGAAGACCGGTGATATACTGTGAGCTGATATTGCCCGCGATGCGGTACTCCCCCGCACGAAGACCGCCTGCGGCGGTAATGGGGAGCAGATCGCGGTCAAGTACGGCACCGCCCGCCCGCATGGCGTCGCACAGCGGTGCAAAGGGACGCTCGGGCAGACGCCCGTGTCCGACGAGGGTGATGGGGGAGGCTTTGCCGAGCACGGCGGCGATGGGAAGCAGAAAGCGCGCCGTCGATCCGCTTTCCCCGCAGTCACAGACACGGGGACGTGTCGGGACACCCCGATCAATAGGCGTCACACAAAGGGTATCTCCCCGTTCGTCAACCTTGCCGCCGAGCGCGCGGATACACCCGATCGTTGCGCGGATGTCCGCCGAGAGCTCCCCTTCTCCCACCACGATCTCGGTGGGGGCATCGGCCAGTGCCGCACAGAAAAGCAGTCTGTGTGCATCCGATTTTGAGGGAATCGCCGCAATGCTGCCTACGGCGGCAGAGGGGTGAATCAAGCGTTCCATGCCAGAACCTCTTCCATCAGGCCGCCGAGCCGATCAACGGGGATCGGATGCAGGACGCATTTGCCGATCCGCACGGGAAGCACAAGCGTGAGCGTCCCGCCCGTCCGTTTTTTGTCATGCAGGGCCGCGGCGGTAAGTGCATCGGCCGAATACGCGGTATGGATGGGCAGGGATGCCGCGCCGAGCGCGGTGGTCACGGCCTCGGTGCAGTCCTCCTCGGCCACGCCGAGGATCACCGCGGCGCGCGCCGCCATCCGCATACCGACGGCAACCGCGTCACCGTGCAGAATCGTGTATCCGCTGCAGGCCTCAATCGCGTGACCGAAGGTATGGCCGAGATTGAGCAGCTGCCGCTCGCCGCGATCGTTGAAATCACGCGAAACAACCCCCTGCTTATAGCCCACACAGCGGGAAATAGTGTCGGTCAGATCATACGGCACGCCATGCGAAAGTTCAAAAAAGAGCGCCTCGTCAAAGAGCACGCCGTACTTGATCGTCTCGGCCATGCCAACCGCCATCTGTTCGGGCGGAAGCGTCGAGAGGGTCGCGGGGTCGCACAGCACGCGGATGGGCAGGTGGAACGCGCCGACCAGATTTTTTCCGGCGGCAAGATCAATTGCCGTTTTTCCGCCGACCGATGAATCGACGGCGGCAAGCAGGGTTGTGGGGATCTGCGCCACGGCAACGCCGCGCAGATAGGTTGCGGCGGCAAAGCCGACCAGATCACCGATCACTCCCCCGCCGAGTGCAACCACCAGATCGGAACGGGTCAGACCCGCTTCGGCAAATGTCTCAAGCAGGGTAAGATACTGTGCGCCGCATTTGCTCGCTTCCCCTGCGGGGACAACCGTCATCGTTGGCAAGAAGCCCGCCGTCCTGAGAGATTCCATGACCCGATCACCGTACAGGGGGGCAACGTTGGTGTCGCTGACCACGACGGTGCGGCAGGGAGAAATCACCTCCGCCAATTTTTCGCCAACCTGCGCGAGCAGGCCGCGCGCAATCAAAACATCATGCATAGTCTGAGCCTTTCTTTTTGTCACTTCAAATCATTCTTCCTCCGGGAGGAGGTATTTGGTGAAGCTGTGGCTGAGAGAGCCCTCTCCGTCACGGCTTGTGCCGTGCCACCTCTCCCAAAGGGCGAGGCATATCCTATAGTAGAAGGAAATGTCTCTCATTCGCCTTCCCCTCAAGGGAAAGGCTTTTTGCAATTCGTTTCCATTGGCAATAAAGGTATAGGTTTGTTTCCACACAAAACACACATACCAAGGCTCCCTTGTGCAAAGGGAGCTGTCACCGAAGGTGACTGAGGGATTGTTAACCGAGCGATTAGCACCGCATATCATTTTCACGCTACAGCGCTGTATTC
>JAZNCR010000119.1:0-8091 GCA_045587605.1 Eubacteriales bacterium | reverse complement strand
TGACCTCGGTGCGTCCAGCGGACCGCAGCTCATCGGCGTCATCACCGATGCCGCCATCGCATCACCCGCCGCCCTCTCGCTCGCCGCCGGGCTCGGCCTCGCGCCCGAGCAGCTCGGCATGAAGCTCGGCATGCTCATCGGTATGCTTTTCCCCCTCGCCGCAATCCCGCTTTACGCCTATCTCCGAAAAACGGCGATCCGCAAATAACCCAAACAACACAAAAGGAAAGGGCTGTCGCTTGTGCGACAGCCCTTTAAAAATTGCAGCAGCAAATCCCCTTTTATCCCCGCGCCGCGTCAATGCGGGCGGTAAGGGTGTGTGCCATTTTACGCATATAAGCGAGTGCATCCGGGATGAAATCGTCGGGCAGCGGCTGAAGATAACTGTCCGCCTCGTAGGTGAAATCCCCGGCATAACCGATGCTGCCCAGCGCTTCGGTAATCTCCGCCCAGTTCATCTTGCCATTGTATGGAATCGTGTGGGCGTCACTGTAGTGATCGTTGTCGTGCACGTGAAGCGCACCGATGTGGGATGCGCCCAGATCGCGGATCATCTGCGCCGCATCGTGACCGCAGAGGCCGCAGTGTCCCAAGTCCAGACAGCCCGCGAAGCAGTCATCCGCCAGCGTGTCCAGATAAGCGGCAAATTCCGCGGAGGTGGCGCAGGTGGAATCCACGATGCGTCCGTCCTTGCGCTGCCACATATTCTCCACGCAGATCCTGATGCCGAATTTCTTTGCATAGGGTGCGAGGGAGCGGTAAAACTCCATGTTCATATCAAACAGCTTTTGCTGATTCTCCCAGTATTTGAGGTGATGCATGGGATGCACGATGATGTGCTTCGCACCCAGCAAAGCGGCTCCTTCCACGGCGCGGGTGATCAGATCGAAGACCTTCCCATTGTACTCCGCATTCTTCGGAACGTCCGGCTTGATGGACGGGAAGGGCGCGTGGGACTGATTGCAGACGATGCCCGCCGCATCGGCAGCCGCCTTTACCTCGGCCAGATACTCGCGCCAGCCGTCACCGTACAGCGGATTTTTGTCGGAAATATCGAATACGGAATAGTCGTAGCAATCAAAGCCTGCAGCAGCCAGCATCTGCACGGCGGTGGTCAGCTTACCGTATCGGTTTACAAGAAAATGGGTTGTGGTAGAAATACGCATGGTGGAACTTCTCCTTTTTTGTTTGTTGAGTTTGATTATCCTTCCGGGGCGTTCTTTTGCGGCCGCCGTCCTCGGTGACCGACGCGAGTGCACCCGTAAGGTAGTCGGTATAGGTGCGCGTGCTGAGTGGGGTGGTGCAAAAAGGCTCCCTCTCGGATGGACTTGGATAGACAAACGTCACCGAAGCACCCCAAAAGGTAAGTTGGCAGAATTTTTACTGTGCAAATTGGCTTCGGTAGAGGGTATGGTAGAATCCCTTTCGGGCAAGCAGCTCGGTGTGGCTGCCCTGTTCGATGATGTGTCCGTCACGCATGACGAGAATCACGTCGGCCTCACGGATGGTGGAGAGGCGGTGGGCGATGATAAACGAGGTATGCCCCGCGGTCAGTCGGGCAAAGGCAGACTGGATCTGCTGCTCGGTGCGGGTATCGATGGAGGAGGTTGCCTCGTCGAGGATGAGCATGGGGGGCAGGCAGAGCATGACGCGGGTGATGCAAAGCAGCTGCTTCTGTCCCTGGGACAGGCTGCCGCCGTCCTCGCCGATCACGGTGTGGTATCCATCGGGCAGGCGGCGGATGAAGCTGTGCGCGTGCGCCGCCTTGGCCGCGGCGATAACCTCCTCGTCGGTTGCATCGGGGCGTCCCATGACGATATTTTCCCGGATGGTGCCCGAGCGGAGCCAGGTTTCCTGCAGGACCATGCCGTAGCTCTGCCGCAGGGACCTGCGGGTCAGGGTACGGACGTCGCGGCCGTCCACCGAGATTGTGCCGCTGTCGACATCGTAGAAGCGCATCAGCAAATTGATCAGGGTGGTTTTTCCGCATCCGGTCGGGCCGACGATGGCAATCCGCTGTCCGGGCGAAACGGTGAGGTTCAGTCCTTCGATCAGGGGACGCGCGGGATCATAGGCAAAGCTGACCTCCCGCAGTTCAACCGCGCCCTCAGGCGAGGTGAGGGTACGGGCGTCGTCCGCATCGGGTGTCTGGGGCGTTTCATCGAGCAGCTCAAACACCCGCGCGGCGCAGGTGAGTGCATTCTGCAGCTCGGTCACCACGCCCGAGATTTCGTTGAACGGCTTAGTATACTGATTCGCGTAGCTGAGGAAGCAGGAGAGTGCGCCGACGGTGAGACCGCCCGTCAGCGCCGCAAAGGCGCCCGCAATCCCGACCCCGGCATACACCATCGAGTTGACGAAGCGAGTACAGGGATTGGTCAGGGAGGAGAAGAAGATCGCCTTGAGTCCGGCGGCGCGCAGAGCCTCGTTTGCCGCATCAAAGCGGGCGAGCACGCGCTCCTCCATGCCGAAGGCGCGGACAACCTTCTGTGCACCGATCATCTCATCCACAATCCCCGTCTGTGCCCCCCGCGCTTCGGCCTGCGCGCGGAAGAAGGTATGGGTCCGCTTGGCGATAAAGGAGGCAACAAAGAGCGAGAGGGGGGTGATCAGCACGACGATCAGCGTGATGCCCGGGTGAATGGAGAGCATGAAGCCGATGGTGCCGATGATGGTGATAACACCGGTGAAAAGCTGGTTGAAGCCCATGAGGAGACCGTCGGCAAACTGATCCACGTCTGCCACGACCCGGCTCACCACCTCACCCACCGGGTGACGGTCAAGATAGCGGAGGGGCAGAATCTGAATCCGACGGAAGGCATCCCGCCGCATATCCCGCACCACGCCGTAGGTGACGTGGTTGCCGCAGAGGTTCATCAGCCACTGTGCAAGTGCGGCCGCCCCGGTGATCACGGCAACACGGACAAGGACAGGCGAGATCGCCGCAAAATCGACCTTCCCCGGCGCGGCGATGCAGTCGATGGCGTCTCCGATCAAAATCGGGATATAGAGGGCGGCCGCCACCTGCGCGGCCGCGAAGAGCAGCGAGAGGAGGATCGGAAGCGCATACGGGCGCAGGCAGGAGAGAACGCGGCGGAGGGTCGTGCGATTCGTTCCGGACATATTACTCCGCCTCCTTTTCAAATTGGGAATAATAGATCTCGGCATAAACCGGGCAGTCCCGAAGCAGGTCATCGTGCGTGCCGATGCCGACCGGAACGCCGTCCTCCAGCACCACAATGCGGTCGGCATGGCGGATCGAGGCGGCACGCTGAGAGACGATGAACACCGTCGTCTCGTCGGGCAGGGTGCGGAGAGAGGCACGCAGAGCGGCGTCGGTTGCGTAATCGAGTGCCGACGCGCTGTCGTCGAGAATCAGAATGTCGGGACGGGAGAGCAGGGCGCGGGCAATGGTCAGCCGCTGGCGCTGGCCGCCCGAGAGATTGCGGCCGTTCTGCTCAACGCGGGCATCAAGACCGCCCTCCCGTCCTTCCACGATTTCCTTGGCTTGGGCCAGCGAAAGGGCCGTCCACAGCGCGCCGTCATCGGTGGGCACGCCATCCCGCGCACCCCAGAGCAGATTTTCTCTGATCGTACCCGCAAAAAGGCTCGCCTTCTGGGGCACAACGGCAATTTTCTTTCGCAGAGCGGCAGGCGCATAGTCCCGCACGTCGGTACCGTCGATGCGAATCTCACCCGCGCTCACGTCATAAAAACGGGGAATGAGATTGACGAGGGTGGTTTTTCCTGCGCCCGTTCCGCCGATCACGCCGACCGTCTCGCCGCGTCCGACCGAGAAGGACAGGCCCTCAAGCGAAGGCTCGGCCGCACCCGCATAGGCAAAGCTGACGTTACGAAACTCGACGGCAGACGAAGGATCGCTTCCCGCCGTGACGGGAGCTTCTGCGACGGGCATGGAGGAATTGACGGCAAACACCGACGAGATGCGCCCGGCACAGGCGAGCGATTTATTGATGGTAATGATGAGATTGGCCAGCTTGATCAGCTCAACCAGAATCTGGCTCATGTAATTGTAAAGCGCAACCACCTGCCCCTGCGTCAGCACGCCGCTGTCCACGCGGACAGCGCCGATCTGCACAAGAACGATCACCGCAAGGTTGATGATCACATAGGTCAGCGGATTCATCAGCGCCGACACACGGCCAACCCTGCGCTGAAGAAGGGTCAGCACCCCGTTGCGGGCGTCAAAATCCTCCCGCTCGGCCTCCTCGCGCCCAAAGGCGCGGATGACGCGTGCCCCCGCGAGATTCTCTCTCGTACTGCCGAGCACCCGATCAAGTGCCGCTCCCACTTCCCGCAAGCGGGGGATGCTCCAGCACATAATGCCGAACACCACGACCGAGAGCAGCGGAATGGTAACAACAAAGACAAGGGCGGCGGGAAGGTCGACGGTGAAGGCCATGATCATCGAGCCGAACACGATGAAGGGAGAGCGCAAAAAGAGGCGCAGAACCAGATTGACCCCCGATTGCACCTGATTGACGTCGGCCGTCATGCGGGTGATCAGGCCCGAGGTGCCGAGGCGGTCAAGCTCGGTATAGGAGAGCGACTGAATATGCGCAAACAGCGCGTGACGGAGGGAGGCCGCCGAGCCGACCGCCGCGCGGGCGGCAAAATACTGTGCCGTTACCGCACAGACAAGGCCCACAAGGCCGAGCGCGACCAGAATCCCGCCCATGCGGAGAATGACGGCCCGATCCTCCCCGCCGATGCCGCGATCGATCATGGCCGCCACAACCAGCGGCACGAAAAGCTCAAAAATTGCCTCAAGCATTTTGAAGAGAGGCGCCAGCACGCAGTCTCGCCGATAGGCCCGCAGATGCGTCAGTAATTTTTTCACGATATTTCTCCAAACGCAATAAAATTACCCTTATTATACCACGAAAGCAATCGCCGGTCAATGACCGGGCCGACAAATTCCACCACGGGAATGGCAAAAAATAAATTTCGAAAAGGTTTGCAAGAATCGACTTTATGTTGTATAATAAAGAGGTGAGCGTTTTTAAAAACGACCTTGTTCGTCAAATACGGTTACGGTACCGAACGGAGGTATGACCGGGGATATTTCGACGATCAACGGGATGCATCACGAAAAATAAGGAAAAAAAGGAAATGATTATGTTTGAACAGGTTCTCTCTGCGATTCGCAGTCACGACACCGTGATCCTGCATCGGCACGCCAACCCTGACGGGGATGCGCTGGGCAGTCAGATCGGACTTGCGCTGATCCTGCGCGAGAACTTTCCCGAAAAAAAGATTTACACCGTGGGAGACGCCGCCGGACGCTTCTCCTTTATGGAGGGCTCGGTGATGGACGAGATTCCCGACTCCGCCTACGCGGGCGCACTCGCCGTTATCCTCGACACCTCGGCCAAGGCGCTCATCAGCGATGACCGATACCGTCTCGCCGCCTGCACCGTTCGTCTCGATCATCACATTTTCTGCGAGAAAATTGCCGACGTCGAGGTGACCGACACCACATACGAAAGCTGCTGCGGCCTGATCACCGATTTTGCCGTGACCTGCGGCCTCCGCCTCACCCCTGCCGCCGCAAAATCGCTCTACACCGGCATGATCACCGACTCGGGACGATTCCGCTACGATTCGACCTCCGCGCGCACCCACCGTCTGGCCGCCTGCCTGATGGAACAGGACTTTGATGCCGCCTCGATTTACCGCGAGCTCTACGCGGATGATCTTTCCCGCATCAAGCTTCGCGCCGCCTTTACCCTGAAGATCACCCGCACCGACGCGGGCGTGGCATATATCTACACGACGGCCGAGGAGGCACGCTCCTGCGGTGCCGATACCTTCACCATCTCCCGCGGCATGGTCAACACCATGTCGGATATTCGCGGAATTGACATCTGGGCTAACTTTACCGAAACGGCAGAGGGCGTGCTCTGCGAGCTGCGCTCAAGCCGATACAACATCAATCCCGTCGCTGTCAAATACGGCGGCGGCGGACACGCCAAGGCCAGCGGCGCAACTCTGCCCGACCGCGAGACGGCCATGGCCATGCTGCGCGACCTGGACGCGCTGATCGGAGGACAAAGATGAACCGGGAAAAAATGCAGATTATTCTTGACAAAATCAAGGTCTACCGGCGGATTATCCTCTTCCGCCATATCCGCTGTGACGGGGACGCCGTCGGCGCAACCAAGGGTCTGCGCGAAATTCTGCGTCTGAGCTATCCCGAGAAGGAAATCTATCTCATTGATGAAGGCCACTCGGCCTATCTGGACTTCCTCGGCGGCGAGGACGAGCCGATCCCCGACGCCCTCTATGCCGATGCGCTCGCCATTGTGCTGGACACGGGCAGTGCCGACCGTATCTCCAATCCGAAATACACCCTCTGCCGCGAAATCGTGAAAATTGATCATCACCTCGAACGCGATCCCTACGGGGATATATCCTGGGTGGAGTCCGATCGCTCCTCAACCTGCGAAATGGTGGTCAAATTCTACGACACCTTCCGCGGCGAGCTGAAGATGAGCCCGCAGGCCGCAGCCTATCTCTACACCGGAATGGTCACCGATTCGGGCCGCTTCCGCTTCCGCTCGGTCTCGGGGGATACCCTGCGCTACGCCGCCATGCTGCTCGATCAGGGCATTGATACCGAAACCCTCTATGCGCATCTCTATCTCCAGGATGCGGACGAGCTCAAATTCAAGGCGTACGTGCTGAACCATCTGAAATTCACCGAAAACGGAGCGGCTTACTGCTATATCAGCCGCACCGCGCAGGAGAAGTTCGGGCTTTCGCTCGAACAGGCAAGCAACGCCGTCTCTTATCTCGATTCCATCAAGGGAAGCCTGATCTGGATTGCCTTGATTGAGACCGGCGACGAAAAAAAGACGATCCGCGTCCGTCTGCGCTCCCGCTTTGCCGCCGTCAACGAGATTGCAGAGCGCTGGCGCGGCGGCGGTCACACCTCGGCCAGCGGCGCGACCGTCTACGGCCGCCGCGAGGTCAACGCCCTGCTTGCCGAGGCGGATGATGCGATCCGCATCTATAAGGAAACGCACGAGGGTTGGCTATGAGAATTCTTGTCACCAACGACGACGGCATCCACGCCGAAGGACTGCGCGCGCTTCTTTCGTGGGCAAGGCGGCTCGGCGAGGTCGTGGTCTGCGCCCCCGCCGTTGAGCAAAGCGGAAAAAGCCACGGCATCGAGATTCACGCGCCCTTTAAGATCGAGCAGATCGACCTCTTTCCCGACGTGACCGCCTATGCGGTCGCTTCCACGCCCGCCGACTGCGTGCGCTTCGGGATTCTCGGGCTTGGTTTTGCATATGATCTCGTCCTCTCCGGCATCAACTGCGGATATAACGTCGGCCGCGACATCGTCTACTCGGGCACGGTCGGCGCGATCTTTGAGGCGGGCATTCACGGCGTCCCCGCCCTCGCCCTTTCGGCCGCACCGGGGCAAATCGCCTCGGCCGCCGCACAGCTTGACACCGTCTTCGCCTATATCCGCCGTCACGATCTTTTTGCGCATAATCGCCTCTATAATATCAATATCCCGCCCGAATCGATCGGCTTTCGCATTACGCGGCAGGGCAGTGCCTATTATTCGGACGAATTCGTGCATGAGGGGAACGGCCTCTACCGTCAGGTCGGCGAATTCATCTGTGCCGACACAAAAAATCCCGAGCTTGACACCGATGCCATCGCCGCCGGCTATATCTCACTTACCCCTATGGCCGCATCCCGCACCGACCATAACGTCTGCGCCGCCCTGGCGCATCTCAATCGCTGAGCACACAACTCAATAACAATCCACCCGCGGGGGTATTTCATTTTCGGGCATAGCCCTACCCTTTATTGGCTTCGCACAGGTGCGCCACGTATTGGCCTGCCAGCCATGCAGCTTTTACTTGCTACCCGTAAACGGGTCTTGCTACAAGCCTCCCTTGTGTAAAGGGAGGTGGCACGGCTTGCCGTGACGGAGGGATTGTTGCCAACCTAACATATCGCTGTTACGCATAAATCATATACAATGCTAATCGTTTAGTCTACAATCCCCCAGTCACCTCCCGTGACAGAAGTCGGAGGCCAAGCGGTCTT
>JAZNCR010000118.1:0-2051 GCA_045587605.1 Eubacteriales bacterium | reverse complement strand
GGATTGCAGACAAGGCAATTCGCAGGCATTCACATCTGAACGCAGGGGGATAGAAAGCTTGTCGGCGGCGGGGCGGGAGGGGTATATTGCTTGTTCATATACCAATGTGCGGATCGGTACGAGCGGGAACGGGACGTCCCGTTCCAAAATCCCTGTGTCCGTACGATGCTACAGGGGGAGCATTAGGTTCGTACATCCGTAGGGGCGACCATTGGTCGCCCGCATACGGAGCGAAACGTTTTTCTTTATCTTCCGTCATATCCGCCGGCGGTGTAGCCGCCGCTCTCGCCGTCCTCGGTGTCACTGACCCAAAAGGCGTAGAATTCGCCTTCCTCGACGACGAACCGGACCGAGAAATCCTGTCCCTTGAGCGCACCGAGATCGGCACCGCCCGTGAACTTGAGCTCTTCGCAGGTTGAGTCTCCCGAGAAGGGAATACACTCGTCAAGCGAGAAGCCGGGGATTACCTTGCCGTCCGCATCGCGGATCTCGGCGCGGATGGATTTTGCCTTGGCATTGATGAACAGACGGTCATTGACCTCGTCGAAGCGCATCAGGCGGGTCACCACCTCGCCCGTGCCGTCGAGCGACACGAAGCCGTCGCGGCGCATGGTAGCGTACCCCAGGCCGGCATTGGCCATCGATCCCGACGTGCCTTGTCCTGCCTTTGTCTCGTCACCCGCAAAGCCGCTGTAATAGAAGCGGAGCTCGTCGCCGACGATCACGCAGACCGAATTGAGCTGGTGGAGATAGCCTCTGTCCCATGCGCCCGCCTGCTTTGACGATTCAATGATCGGCTCGCGGTCGGCGCGGGAGTAGTGGAAGCCGTCACGGCTGAAGGCAAGGTTGATATTGGTCACCTTGGGGATTCCGGTCGCGTTGGCGTCCTCATTGGAGGGGCCGAGATATATCTGGAAAGCACCCAGCATGATACTCTCATAGGCAACCGCCGAGACGCTGTACAGCTCGGGGGTAAAGTCGGGATAATCGGGGTCGCGCAGATCGGCCTCGTCGGCACGAAGCCAGAAGACGGTATCAAGCGCGGAAAAATCCTTAATCGAGAGAATATCCGCACATTCGGCATAATCTCTTGCCCGGCCAACGTAGGAATACGAGCGGCGCAGGCTGAAGATATAGCGTTCGCGGAAGGGGTTGTAAATGACCGTGGTTGCATCACCGCAGGTGGGGCCGTCCGAGGTTAGGCGTTTCCAGCCCATGCCGTTGCTTGAGTAGTAAATATCGGTGGGCAGGTGTTCGGGGTCGAATTTTTCTCCGAAGGCACGCGTGATCTCTTCCCATTTTCCGTTCGCATAGCGGATGACGCAGAGATAGCGGGGATTGTTCTCATCGGGGGTGCTGTTGTACACAACACTGCCGTACGCACCCGATACGCCGAAATCAAGCACCGAGAAGGCGGCGGGGGTAAACCACTCGATTCCGTCCTCGCTTGCGAGATACATCAGATTGCTTCCGCTGTTCCAAAAGAGGTCGTAGCGCTCCTTTTCGGCATTGTAGAAGATGCCGCCGTGCTTGGTGCGGAAGGTGTTGCCCGAATAGACAAAGAGGGGATTTCCCGCATAAGGCTCAGCCTTGTGGGGCGTAAAGGTGAGGGAGGTCCGCTCAATTAGAAAATCGTCGACAAAGAGCTGGCGTCCGACGTCGATATCCACCACGTCGGGGTGATTGCCGCCCTCGTCCGGATCAAGCAGATAGGGAATCTCTTTTACGCTGCTGTCCTTGGGGTCACCGTCATTGGGCGGCCACGCCTCCGGGAGAAGGATCCCGTTATAGAGCAGCTCGGGCCCTGTCGGTTCCGGCGGGAGAGCCTCGGCAGACTCACTTGCGGGTGGCTCGGTCGGTACGGGCGCAGCGGTCGTCTCGGTGAGAGCGGTGGATTCCGCGGGAGGTGCTTTGCCGCAGGCGGCAACCATGCCCGAAAGCAAAAGCAAGGCAAGTGCTGCGCTGCCGATGCGGGTGAGGTTTCTCATGAGAAGCTCCTTTGGATTGGTTTGTTTGGTGCGTTCGGTGGCGGGCGACCAATGGTCGCCCCT
>JAZNCR010000117.1:0-7970 GCA_045587605.1 Eubacteriales bacterium | reverse complement strand
AACGACATGGCTACGATCCGACTTCAGCCAATAAAGGGTAGGGCTATGCCCGAAAATGAAATACCACCCGCGGGTGGATTGTTATTCGATAAAGTTATTCAGACTGTAACTGCGCGGCGGCGTGAAGCACTGTCTGCGAATGATCTGCCGGCCGACAAGCGGCTATTCTGCGCGAAGCGGTATGGTAACGGTGGTGGGGGAAAATTCTCCCGCGTAGGTGGGGGAGGTATAGACGGTGACGGTCAGCTCGGCCGGAAGCGTACCCGAGAAGGAGCAGGCTTCGGTATAGGTTTCGCGGGTATCCAGATTGAGCCAGCGAACAAGGCCGCTCTCGGTCAGGGCATCGCGGTCACAGGGCATACCGTCGAGGTTAAGGTTGAGGTAATAGGTTTCTCCTCCCTCGCGCTCGGGCGCGGAGAGATAGAGCGTATCCCCCGTGCCATTGGTCATGGCAACGGTGACAGAGACGGTCCCGGCTTTTGGATCGGTGACGCTGGAGACAACGAAGGTCAGTTTGTCGGCAGTGGCCATACCCTGGCTCACCGGCGCGGCGGCACAGGATATGCAGAAGGCCGGCAGAGCGAGCAGCAGAAGCAGAGCGGGCAGACGGACAGAAAAAAACAGGCGCATACGGGCTTCCTTTCGTTTGGGATAGGACTAACGATATTTTACAATATTTTCGGCAATTTGTAAAGAGAAGCGTGAAAAAGAAATTTCCTTAATTTTCCGCGCATGACGTGCGTGTGTGCGGACAAACTACTTGTACGGTGGTCGAGTCGGGCGGTGCCCGGTCGGGCGCCGTCCGCGGCGGACGGGACGCAAGTGCGTTCTCCGTCAGCCGCACGTCTGCGGGACGTGCTTCTGTTTTAGCCAAAAAACACCTCGTTTGTTCCGGGCATACGGTGCCCATACTATCTGCGGCGGAGCTTTTCCGCGAAAGGATGGATGGCAATGAACGAGTATTCGGACAGAAGTATGCCGATTGGACTGGCGATGCTGCTGGCGCAGAATGACGACGCCATGCGCAGCTTTGCCATGATGCACGAAAAGGATCGGATCAAGGTTCTTTCGCGTGCGCGGTCGCTCACCGCCAAGGCAGAGATGCAGGCACTGGTGAACGGAATTGCGATGGGCGAGTTTGACCGTCGCTGAATACCGCAGGCGAAACGGAGGGGAAGGAGTCTTCTTTCCCCTCTGTTTTTGCATTGTTTGACAGGCCTGATCGTGCTCGATCCCCGCTTCACGAAGGAGAACCGCTGTGATTCTGTAAGGCAAGACGATCCATGCAGCGGTGCCTGACGCCGTAGAGCACCGATAAAGCAAGAAGGGCACTGCGTGAGCAGTGCCCTTCTTGCTTTATTTTACAAATCAGTCAGCCTTTTTTACGGTGACTGCGCGAATGACAAACAGCGTGCCGACCATCAGCACGGCCGCGATGGGAAGGGAAATCCATGCGGACTGGACGAAGCCTGCGATGATATAGGCGACGAAGGAGACGGCGGCGACCGTGAGGGCGTAGGGCATCTGGGTCGAAACGTGGTTGATATGGTCACAGCGTGCACCGGCTGAGGACATGATGGTGGTGTCCGAAATGGGCGAGCAATGGTCGCCGCAGACTGCACCCGCAAGGCAGGCCGACATACCGATGTACAGCAGCTCCTGATCTGCCGTAAAGAGGGCGGTGACGATCGGAATCAGAATACCGAAGGTGCCCCAGGACGTACCGGTCGAGAAGGCCAGGAAGCAGGCGACGAGGAAGATAACGGCGGGCAGGAAGCTCTGCAGGCTCTCGGCCGAGCCCTTCATCAGGGTTTCAACGAAAACGTCAGCACCGAGCAGACCGGTGGTGTTCTTGAGTGCGGTAGCAAAGGTCAGGATCAGAATTGCGGGAACCATGGCAACAAAGCCCTTCGGGATGCAGGCCATGGCATCCTTGAAGCTGACAAGGCGGCGGGCGATGAGATAAACGATGGTGACAACCAGCGCGATCATGCTGCCCCACGGCAGACCGACGGTCGCATCGGTCGCACCAAAGGCGTCGACGAAGGAAACGCCGGAGAAGAAGCCGCCAACGTAGATCAGACCGATCACGCAGATGACGATCAGCACGGCGATGGGCAGAATCAGGTCAAGCACCTTGCCCTTACCCGTCGATTCCTCGCCCTCGATGGCGGCGTGCTCGGTGCCGGAGGTGAAGAGGTCGCCCTTCTCGCGTGCGTTTTTCTCGTGCTTTGCCATCGGGCCGAAGTCAAACTTCATCAGGACCAGGGAAACGACGAAGACAAGGGTGAGCAGCGAGTAGAAGTTGTAGGGGATCGCACGGATGAAGAGATTCAGTCCCGAATAGCCGGTATCCTTCGAGAAGTCGGCAACGGCGGCGGCCCAGGAGGAGATGGGCGCGATCATGCAGATCGGTGCGGCGGTTGCGTCAATGATGTAGGAAAGCTTTGCGCGGGAAATTTTGTGTGCGTCGGTGACCGGCTGCATGACCGAGCCGACGGTAAGGCAGTTGAAATAGTCGTCGATGAAGATCAGCACGCCGAGCAGGAAGGTGGCAAGCATCGCACCCGTGCGGGTCTTAATATGGGTCTTTGCCCATTCGCCGAATGCGGCAGAGGCACCCGATTTGTTGATCAGTGCTACCAGCATACCGAGCAGAACAAGGAAGATGAAGATGCCCGCACTGCCCGAAACGGCGGCAATAATTCCGTCGTTGATCATAATGTCAATGGTGGCGGCGGGGCTGAAGGAGCCGGCGATCAGTGCGCCGGAGAGAACGCCGACGAAGAGGGAGGAATAGACCTCCTTGGTGATGAGCGCCAAAAGAATGGCAATCACGGGGGGGAGAAGGGAGAGCGGTGTTGCATAAGCGAACGGGCCTGCTTCCTCTACTGCTTCCCCGGCGGGAGCGGAAAGCAGAACGTTCATTTCTTCTGCCGGTGCGGCCTCTCCTTCGGCAAATGCCACGAGCGCGAAGGCCATCAGAGAAAAGATGAGGGCGATGATGACAGCCGATAGCATGCGCCGTGCGGCAGGCTTGCGATAAAGATGCATAATAGATCCTTTCTCCGAAAAAGCAAAGCGGCATTGACACCGTAAAGGATGACAATGCCGACGTTATATCAAGCAATCGCAGCGCTCCACGGTTCGTGACAGTCCGCGACGTATTTCCCCGCGGCCCGGGACGGAGTCGGGGGCTCCTTCCCTCGGCGACTGCACCTCCGCAATCGTCCATGCCGTCCCACGGCCACCACCGATTGCGCCTTTACATCCGCACCTCTGCTTTTTCGTATATAAAATTTTAATCATGATATCATATATTTTATATATTTGCAAGAGATATTTTGCAAAATATGACCGATTTTGCGGTTTTTTGCGAAAATCGTGTATCAGAAGAGCTTCAGACGAACGACCACGCGTCGTGCCGTCCGATAGAGTGGTCCTTCAAAGGCCTTTGCCACCTTCCCCAGCTCCTCTCGGATGGCGATCTGCTGAGGGCAGTGTGATTCACATTTTCCGCATCCGATGCAGTTTGAGGCGGCAGTGGAGGTTTTGCGCATGGCGGTGCAGATGGCATAATCGACCAATGCCCAAAGCCTTCCTTCGGATGAGCGGCGGTTATAGGCGGCGAAGCTTCCGGGAATGTCCACGTTTTGCGGGCAGGGCATACAGTAGCCGCATCCGGTGCATCCGACCTGCATTTTGGCGTTGATGGCGGCGGCAACCTCGCGGAGCATGGCATCCTCTGCCGGACCGAACTCGCCGATCTCGGCGGTAGAGGCGGTCTCGATATTTTCTCTGACCATATCGGCCGAATTCATGCCCGAGAGCACACAGGTCACCTCGGGCTGATTGTACAGCCAGCGGAAGGCCCATCCGGCCGGGGTGTGCCTGACGGGATAGCGGGCGAAGATGCGCTTTGCCTCGTCGGGCAGATGAGAGACCAGCTTTCCGCCGCGGAGGGGCTCCATGATAATCACCGGGAGTCCGTGCTCGCTTGCGTATGCAAGACCGCGTCGGCCGGCTTGGGTGTGCTCATCCATATAGTTGTACTGAATCTGACAGAATTCCCAATCGTAGGCGTCGATTATGCGGCAGAACATTTCGGTGTTGCCGTGGTAGGAGAAGCCGATCTGGCGAATTGCACCCCTCTTCTTTTTCTCGGCGATCCATTCGCGGATGCCCATGGCGCACAGCCGCTCCCATGCACCAATATCGCTGAGCATATGGATGAGATAATAATCCACGTAATCGGTGCGCAGGCGGGAGAGGGTTTCGGCGAACATTCGTTCCATATCCTCCGGCTTGCGCACGAGATAGTGAGGAAGCTTGCTGGCAATGTGTATCTTTTCTCTGATGCCGTTTTTTTGGAGAATTTCGCCGAGTGCGGCCTCACTCCCGCCATAGACATAGGCGGTGTCGAAGTAATTCACACCTGCCTCGTATGCCATCATCAGCTCGCGCTCGGTTTCTGCCATATCAATTTTGCCGAGCTTGCGCGGAAAGCGCATACAGCCGAAGCCAAGCAGGGAGATGGGATTGCCGTATTTGTCGGGACGGTAGTTCATGGGGTGACCTCCGTTGTGATTGTGATGGGGTTTCGTTTGCTTGAGGGGCTCAGAAGAAAAAGCACGGGGCAGTCGTTCGACGACTGCCCCGTGACGCATTATAGCCATTTATCTCAGGCGGCGAACCGCAATTGATTCCGTCGGAATTTTATGTAAATTCTATGTCAACACCGTTCATCGGCGTGTCAGACGGGGGTTACTTTGCGTAATCGACGGCGCGGCTTTCACGGATCATATTGATCTTGATCTGGCCGGGATATTCGAGCTCGGACTCGATCTTCTGCGCGATCTCACGCGCGATGAGCTTCATGCCGTCGTCGTTGACCACCTCAGGCTTGACCATAATGCGGATTTCGCGGCCTGCCTGGATGGCAAATGCTTTTTCGACGCCCTCAAAGCCGCAGGAGATTTCCTCGAGCTTCTGCAGACGCTTGATGTAGTTTTCCAGATCCTCGCGGCGTGCGCCCGGGCGTGCGGCCGAAATGGCATCGGCGGCCTGGACGATCACGGCGATGATCGAGTGTGCCTCCACGTCGTTGTGGTGTGCCTCGATGGCGTGGATGACTTCCTTGTTCTCGCGGTACTTGCGGGCGATGTCAACGCCGATCTGCACGTGCGAGCCGTCAATTTCCTGGGTCATTGCCTTACCGATATCGTGGAGCAGACCTGCGCGACGGGCAAGCGTGCTGTCCACACCCAGCTCATTTGCGATAATGCCGGAGAGGAAGGCAACCTCGGTGGAGTGCTTGAGGATGTTTTGTCCGTAGCTGGTGCGGAACTTCAGGCGGCCGAGCAGCTTAACCAGCTCGCCGTTGAGTCCGTGAATGCCTACCTCGAAGGTAGCGCGTTCACCTGCCTGCTTGATCACGGCGTCAACCTCGCGGCGTGCCTTTTCCACCATTTCCTCGATGCGGGTGGGATGGATGCGGCCATCCGAGATCAGCTTTTCCAGTGCCAGACGGGCAACCTCGCGGCGAACGGGATCGAAGCCGGAGATGGTGATTGCCTCGGGGGTATCGTCAATGATGAGCTCCATACCGGTGAGGGTTTCAAAGGTACGGATGTTGCGGCCCTCGCGGCCGATGATGCGGCCTTTCATTTCATCGTTGGGCAGCGGAACGACCGAAATGGTGGTTTCGGCAACGTGGTCTGCCGCACAGCGCTGAATGGCCAGCGAGATAATGTTGCGCGCCTTGTTGTCTGCCTCCTCCTTGAACTGTGCCTCCAGCTCGTCGAGCCGCTGGGCAAGATCATGCTTGACCTCCGATTCAACGCGGGCAAGGAGCTCTTCCTTTGCCTGCTCTGCCGTAATGCCCGAGAGCTTCTCAAGCGTTTCGGTATGCTGACGGAGAATGTCTTCGATTTTTGCACGGAGTGCATCGTTGTCCTGAAGCTTTTTCTGAAGCTGCTCGTCCTTGCGCTCCAGTGCTTCGGTTTTACGGTCGAGCGTTTCTTCTTTTTGGGTAATGCGGCGTTCCAGGCGGGAAACCTCATTGCGCCGTTCCTTGATTTCGCGGTCGGCTTCGTTCTTTGCACGAAGGATTTCTTCCTTCGCTTCAACCAGCGACTCTTTTTTCTTTGCTTCCGCTTCCCGAGTCGCGTCTTCTACAATCTTTGTGGCTTGCTTCTCTGCCGAGCCGATCTCTTTTTCCGCTACACGCTTGCGATACGTGATTCCGCCGAAGAATGCGATCGGTGCGGTAACAATAAGCGCAAGCAATGCACCGATTAAATATTGCATACAGCACCTCCTTATAAATTTTATTATGCCTGTATTCGTCTATATGGTTAAATTACGCCTATTTTAGAATACATATATCTATTGTACACAAAAAAGGCATCTCTGTCAAGAGCTTTTCCCGCTTTTATCGGCAAAAGGCAAATTTTCTGTTATCATAGTGCCTCTTTACCGTGCTGAAACGGCGGACACCGCATATATTTTCGTTTTCCGGAATGGAAATATTCCGCCCGAGGGGGGATTTTTCTCTTTTTCGCGGTTCCTCAACAATACCCACAAAACGACATGAATTTCATATACTTTCTATGGGCAAAGAGTGGATTTTTATATAGATTTGCAGATGCGTCTTGCATTTTTTGAAAGATTGTTGTATAATTAACAAAGTTGATTGCTTTCCATGCCCGTATTATGCGGATTTGGGAAAAAGAATGTCTTTTATAAAACAAAATGATGAAATAGAAATCCCATGAAAGGAATTCGTATGAAGTACAGTTATTATCCCGGATGTACGCTCAAAAACAAGGCGAAGGCACTTGATGCTTACGCACGCGTATCGGCGAAGGCGCTTGGCTTTGAACTCGAAGAAATTGACGCATGGCAGTGCTGCGGCGGCGTTTATCCGCTCGGCAGTGACGAGATCGCGTCGAAGCTTTCCTCGGTTCGTGCGCTCATGGATGCAAGAGATCACGGCCGCGAGCTGGTTACGCTCTGCTCGGCATGCCATCATGTGATCAAGCGGGTCAACGACGACATGAGATGTGTCGACGATATTCGCACCCGCGCAAACAACTACATGAAGCCGGAGATTCCCTACAGCGGCGAGACCACGGTGCTTCATTATCTTGAGGTTCTGCGTGACCGCGTTGGGTTTGATGCGCTCCGCGCCAAGGTTGTCAACCCGCTCAAGGGAAAGAAAATCGGCGCGTATTACGGCTGTCTGCTGCTCCGTCCGGGCGAGATCATGGCCTTTGACGATCCCGAAAACCCGAAAATCCTTGAGGACTTCATCCGTGCCCTCGGTGCGGAGCCGGTGATTTATCCCTACCGCAACGAGTGCTGCGGCGGGTACATCTCCCTTAAGGAAAAGGAGATGGCCGGCCGTATGGTCGACAATATTCAAGAGAGTGCCTCCGGCTTCGGCGCCGAGATGCTTGTCACGGCCTGCCCGCTCTGCCGGTATAATCTGGGCCTGACGCAGAACGGTCTGCCGGTGGTCTATTTCACCGAGCTTTTGGCTGAAGCGCTGGGCGTAAAAGAGGAGGCAGAGGGATGAGTACAAACGATAAGACGATCAAGCAGGCGAAGCTGATCCGTGAGATCAGCGCGGTCAATCCGTACAAATGCATGAAATGTGGAAAATGCTCGGCAACCTGTCCTGCCTTTGATGAAATGGACGTTAAGCCCCATCAGTTCGTCAGCTACGTGCTCGAGGATAACATTGCGGCACTGGCCGATTCGAAGTCGCTGTGGAAGTGCCTGTCCTGCTTCGCCTGCATCGAGCGTTGTCCGCGCGACGTCAAGCCGGGCAAGCTGATTGATGCGGCACGCCAGCTTGTGGTGCGTGAGCGCGGCGGAGATTATCTTTCGGCCGATGAGATTCCCGGGCTGCTTGATCCCGAGCTGCCGCAGCAGCTGCTGGTCAGCGCATTCAGAAGATACAGGAG
>JAZNCR010000116.1:0-2056 GCA_045587605.1 Eubacteriales bacterium | reverse complement strand
GGCCCTTTTTTCAAAAAGGGCCTCCCCCACAACGCATTACTCTCCGTAATATACGATCTGCTCGTCCTTGACGCCTTTGAGGTAGACGCCTTTGGCTTCGATGGGCAGATGGATTTTTACGTGCGGAGACTGCGTGAAATCCTGCAGAGAGAAGAAATCGTGCTTAGTGGTTTCATAGGAGATGTGCGGCGGGAAGCGGAAGGAGGTCAGCTGACGGCAATCGTAGGCCACGCACCAGTCAAGACGGGTGATCGAGGGGGAGGAAAGGTCAATTTCCTCAAGCCGTGTTGCACGGAAAGCATGCTTGCCGATTGAGCAGATTCGCTCGGCCGGGTAGAGAAGGGTTGTGAGCGCATTGCAGTCGGCAACCAGATTGCGCGGCAGAACAGAGATCGTGCATCCATCCTCGAAGATAAGGCTCTTTAGCTTCTTGCATTTTGAGAAGCAGTACGCACCGACCGCCGAGAGGGAAGAGAAGCGCGCCTCGCGCAGTCCCGATGCTTCAAAGCAGCCGGGACCGAGAACACGCACCATAGGAAGCTCAAATGCCTCAAGCGCACCGCACCCCGCAAAAGCGAAGCCGAGCAGCTCGGTTGCCTGCGGGAAGACAATACGGCGGAGATTGCGGCAGTCGCGGAAGGCACACGGCCCTACGCGGCGAACCGACGGTGCCGTGACCGACTCAAAGCCACAGCCCATAAAGGCCTCTTCCGCAACCGAGAAGACCGACATCCCGTCGATTGCCTCGGGCAGAACCAGGTGTTTGATTTTTTCATCCGACTGAAATCCGGTGATTTCAAGTCCCATGGGGACTTTTTTGTACAGGAAGAGCATGACGACTCCTTTATCAATCAATTATTCCAATTATTCGTGTGCAAATAAATCCTTGCCGGGGAAGACCGGTTCGCAGGTGAAGTTAAGCCCCAGCTTGCGCAGAATGCGCTCGTCACCTGCACCCAGCATGGTCGTCGAGTGTGCCTCACAGCCGCGGAGCGCAGACAGCTTAGAAACGGCAAGCTCGACCATAGGATTGGTCGCGGCGCAAATGCTCAGCGCAATCAGCACCTCCTCAAGACCGAGGCGAAGAACACGGTCACCCAGCATATTCCCCTTCATGCGCTGGATCGGCTCAATGACAACGGGGGAGAGCAAAAGCAGATCGTCCGCAATGCCCGAGAGCATTTTCAGCGAGTTGATCAGTGCAGTTGCGGGGGCGCTCATCAGGCTGATCTCCTTACCGGTGACGATCTTGCCATCGGGCAGCTCAATGGCACAGACAGGGCAGTCGACCTGTGCCGCCTTGTCAAGCGCCGGCTTAACCACACGGCGGTCGGTCGGGACAATGCCGACGTTTTTCATCAGAAGCTCAACGCGGTGCGCCGTTTCAATGTCGGTCGTGCCGTTCTTGTAATCGCACCATGCCTTGTAATAGCGGCGGAGGATCTCCTGATGTGCCGCCTCACGGCAGACGGCATCGTCCACGATGCAGTTGCCGACCATATTGACGCCCATATGGGTGGGCGAGCGGTAGAGATCATCCTTCCCCGTGATTCGCTGAAGGATCGTTTTAACGACGGGGAATGCATCCACGTCGCGGTTGTAGTTGACGGTCGCTACGTTGTATGCGTCAAGGTGATAGGGGTCGATCATATTCACATCCCGCAGGTCTGCCGTTGCCGCCTCATAGGCGATATTTACCGGATGCTTGAGCGGCAGATTCCAGATCGGGAAGGTCTCGAACTTTGCATATCCCGCCTTGACACCGCGCTTATACTCGTGATAAAGCTGGGAGAGACAGGTGGCAAGCTTGCCCGAGCCGGGACCGGGAGCGGTGACAACGACGAGAGGACGGGTGGTTTCGATATAATCGTTCGCTCCATAGCCCTGTTCGCTGACGATGGTGTCAACGTCGTTGGGATAGCCCTTGATACAGCGGTGGATATAGACACGCTCGCCGCGCATTTCGAGCTTCTTGCGGAAAATATCTGCACCGGTCTGGCCGGTATACTGCGTGATGACGACCGAGCTGACATAAATGCCGAGCGAACGCAGATTG
>JAZNCR010000115.1:0-7273 GCA_045587605.1 Eubacteriales bacterium | reverse complement strand
AACACCGACAGCCATGTCAACAACGTTGCCCTTGAATGCGAATTTCTTAAAGTCTGCCCAAAGTCCCATTTGTTTATTTTCCTTTCTTGATCATGCCTTCACCGACATGATTTTTTTCTATTTTAGCATAGAATTATTCCGCCGTCAAGGGGATTTGCTCTAAAGAGATGATTTTGTCGGAATTTCGCGGGTAAATTCAGGAAGCGGCTGCCGTCTACTTGACAGGGATGGCGGATTGCGGTATAATAGGTATATATTTGTCGAGAGGAGGCACAGGATGATGGAGCCGAACCGAAATGCCGGACAAAATCGTTCCACCCCCGGCGGAATCCCCCGGGCACGCCGTCCTGTGCAGGGACAGAACGGAGCAAACGGTTATGCCGTGCGGGGGCAGATCCCGCAGTCTCCCCGTCCTCCGCAGATGGGAACGGCAGACAGACGGTATCCCCAAATGACGGATTCTCGCCGTGACGGCGTACCGGTGCAAAACCGTCCGCCGATCCGGCGGCCCGAGACAGCCCAGCCCTCCCACAGGGTTCCGGCTCCGGTGCGGATGCAGGTACAATGCTGTGTTCCGACAAAGAAAAAAAAGAAAAATCGGCTGATCTCCCTTGTGCTGATTACCGTACTGCTTTTGGGGGCGGTTTCTGCGTTGGTGACCTGCGGGGTGATGCTTTATCGCCGCCGCGAAGAAGCGAGGAGGTTGGTTGAGGCGCTGCAAACGCTTGAGACCGACAATTTTGTTCCTCCGCGCTTTCCGCCCGAGACCGATCCCCCCGAAACCGAGCCACCCGGACCGGCTGCCGTTCTGGCCGTGCCTGATGCGCAAACGGTGACGGTTGGCGATGAGATCAAAAGCACGCATGCCATCGTCATCGACGTTGAACACGGTGTGACGATTGCAAGTCGTCTGCCGGATGAACGGATTTATCCCGCGTCGATGACGAAGGTGATGACGCTGATTGTGGCATACGAGCAGATTTCCTCGTTTGAGCAAACCTTTACCTTTACGGCCGATCTGATCAATCCCCTCGTGGAAGCGAACGCCTCGCGCGCGGGATTCATGGTTGGCGAAACCGTTCCCGTGATTGATTTGTTCTACGGTGCGGCGCTTCCCTCGGGCGGAGACGCGACTGCGGCACTTGCGCAGGTGATTGCCGGCTCTGAGGCGGCGTTTGCCGAGCTTATGAACCAAAAGGCTGCGGAGATGGGGCTGACGGGGACGCACTTCGTCAACGCAAGCGGCTTGCATGATGACGAGCATTACAGCACGGTACGGGAGATCGCGGCGATTCTTTCCTATGCCATGCAGATCGATTCCTTGCGCGAGATTTTGTCTACTTATCAATATACGACCGCACAAACCCCTCAGAACCCCGAGGGGATGGTGCTCAAAAGCACCCTCTTTTCCGATCTGTCGGGAGATGAGCTTCCCGGCATGAAGATCGTTGCGGGAAAAACGGGGTACACCCTTGAGGCAAAGCGGTGCTTGTGCAGCATGGCGCTCCGCGATGACGGACAGGCCTATATTGCCGTCACGGTCGGCGGGGAGAGCAAATGGATTCCCATCACCGACAGCGTGGAGCTTTATGCGCGCTGTCTGCCGGAGCCGCAGATCGACGCTGCCGAAACGACCGATCTTTCGCCTGCCGCGTAAATCGGAGAGGGGCTGCTGTCATCTGCCGTATTGGGGCAGAATAAATATACAAAGAAAGAGAATGCGGGGGTGCCTGCCCTCGGTGCATGATTTTGATGGAAAATATGATTTCGATTCGAGACTTGTGCTTTTCTTACGGGCGGAATCGAATTGTCGACGGTCTTTCCTTTGATGCCGCGCGGGGGGAATGCGTTGTGCTCGCCGGACCGAACGGTTCGGGAAAATCCACCGTTCTTTCGCTTGCCGCCGGAATTCTGCAGCCTGCCGCCGGAGAAATTACCGTGTGCGGCAGCGTGGGCTACGTCCCGCAGGGAAGTGCGCTCTTTGCGGATGCGACGGTGGAAGAGAATCTTCGCTTTTTTTCAGGGCTTGCCCGTGCGCCGATTCCGACCGACTTGCCGTTTTCGGTAGAGCGGATCAAAAAGAAAAAGATCTCGGCGCTCTCGGGCGGTATGATAAAGCAGGTCAGCATTGCGTGTGCCATGATCGGGGATCCCGATATCATTCTGCTTGATGAGCCGTGTGCGGCGCTGGACGTTGATTTCCGTACGGAAATGGTCAAGCTTGTGCTTGCCTGGCGGGAGCGAGGAAAAACCGTTCTTTACGTTGGGCACGATCCGGCTGAATTTTACGATTTCTGTGACAGGCTCGTGTTTTTGAGAGAAGAGCCGACGGTTTTCGAGCGGCACCGGATGCCGGACGACAAAAATTTATTCAGAGAAGAATTTGAAGCCTTAATTTATCAATCCAAAAGAAAGTGAGAGAAAATTATGTTGAATGGGTTTGGAAAAAACAGAGCTCTTTTGATTGCCTGTGCGGTGATTCTGGTTGGCATCATTGCGGTGATTTCGGTCAGCGCGGCAGTGTCGGCAAATCCTTACAATCAGGTGATGAATGCGTTCGAGAAGAGCGCAAAGTCCGCACTGGAAAACGACGCCTTCCTGCAGACGCAGAAGGTCGCATCGGGCGGAAGCATTACGGTCAGCGGTAACCTGGGCGAGTTGATGGAGCAGATGACGGGTGCTGCTCTGGATATTGGCGCAGAAGCTAAGGTGTACATAGACGCCGGTCAGACGGCGATGGCGGCTGAGGCTGCCCTGACGATGGGCGATGAGCCCTTACTTGACGGCAGCGTATATTTTGACAGAGAAAAGCTTGTGCTTGCCTGTGCGGCTCTGCTCGGCGACACGGCGTACGGTGTCGATCTGACCAAGCTTGAGAAGAATTTTGCCGATTCGGAATTCGGTCCGGACGGGGCATACGCCATCGGTATGGATGAAGAGGATATTGCCGAGCTGTTCGATACCCTGGAGCAGGAAGAGGATATGCGCAAGGATGCGGAAAAGATCGTGCAGGACGCGGTTGCCGTGCTCGTGAAATCCTTCAAGAAAAACGCTGAAGCCGAGCGCACAAAGGACAGCGCGGAGTTCGGTGAGGAAACGGTTAAGACCAACGTCGTGACGATTACGCTTGACGGTCGTGCACTTACCGCGATTGCCAAGGATATGGTCAAGTATCTGGATACCGACAAATCGGTCGAGACCTTCATCTCGACCTATGCCGGTGTGCTTGCTTCGGAGATCGGTCTCGATCCCGACGATCTGTTGGATGAATACAAGGACGCAATCGATGACGCCAAGGATATGCTTGAGGACTTTTCGGACAGCGTCGAAGAGGTCGAGATTGAAATTGCGGTATCGATTGCCAAGTCTACCAAAGAAGTCGTTGCGCTTACCGTCAAGCTTGAAGACGATAAGGAAACTGTTGCTGAGATCAATTTGCTCTGCGGCCCCACGTGGTCGGCTTTGACCGAGCTTTCTCTTGAGGTGGAAGCAGACGGCAGCAGCCTCAAGGCTGTGTATGCCGTAGAGGAGGATTCGAAGGAAGAGTATCGTACGTCCTTCAAGCTGACGGCGGACGGCGACGAGCTCGCTTCCCTGAAGCTTTCCCACGAGAAAAAGGAGGGAGACTTCAAGCTGACGCTGACGCTCGACGGGGAAGAGTTCATTCTCCGCGGCTCGGCTGAAAAGAAGGGCAAGAAGACGACCTATATTCTCAAGTCGTTTACCGTTGATGAAGAAAAAATCAAGCTCGGTGATATTGCCGTTGTGATCAATACTGCCGATAAGATACCCGCGCCCGGCAAATATACCGACGTCATGACGCTTGATGCGGATGAAATCGAAGAGATCCTTGCGGACGTTGAGGAAGTGTTCGAGGAAATCGGTTCCGACATCATGATGCGCGTTCTGGGCGGTCTGTCCTGATTTTGATTCCATGTTCAGACGAGATTTACATTTATTTTGGCGATGCCTGCGTTCTGCGTGCGTTCTGCTGATGATTCTCGTTACCCTATGCGGCCTGGCGGCCGGCGCGATCGTCCGCCACGTCGGTGAGGCATATACGCCTCTGCACGTTGCTATCGTTGATAACGAGGATTCGGTGTTCAGCCGAATCCTCGTTCGCACAGTGGGGAAGATGGACTATATTGCAGGTCTGCTTCAAACCGAACGGATGCGCGAGGAGGAAGCGGAAGAGGCACTCAAGGCGGGAGAATGCGCCGCGGTGATCCTTTTGCCGGACGGTTTCACCGAAGATATTACCCACGGTCGGACTGCGCAGGGGGAGATTGTCCTCTCGCCCGCCATGCAGTCGGGCGCGACGCTCGTGTCGTCGGTTGCCCGCTTTGGCGAGCGGATGCTTTTGGCCGGACAGTACGGTGTTTTCTGCGGTGAGCGTCTGCTTGGCGTGCACGGGATGCCCGCCTCGGCGTATGAAGCGTATTATACTGCGTCAAATGCTGCTTTGATTGGGGAGGCCACCTCGGCAGCAGGACGCTATTTCAAAGAGGAGACGGTCGATTATCTTGATACCGCCATGTCCGGCGAGGCATACTTTGCACTTATTTGGACGCTTACGCTTCTGTTTCTCTCGTCGCTCTTCTTTCTCCCGCTTTTTCTGACCGACTGTACCAAGCCCATGCTTTGCCGCCTTTCTGCACTCGGTGTGGGAAATTTCGGTTTTATGCGCACGAAGCTGTTTTTGGCTTTTCTGTTACGCCTGATTCTTCTCACAGCTCTTTTTGCTTTGCTCTTACCGATGGGGATTACCGTAATGGGTGCAGGCTCGTTTTTTGCCCTGCTTGCGGCGGCGGCATATCTTGCCGTCATCGGGGCCGCGTTGAGTATGAGCATGGGGAATGGCGTGACGTCGAACGTCATTTTCGCGGTCGTCGGACTCTTCCTCTGCGGGGGACTGGTGCCGCGACAGCTGCTGCCTGCCTACCTGACCGAGATCGGTGCGCTGACGCCCTTCGGTGCGGCGGCTGACCTCCTCGCGCCTGCCTTTGGCGGGACGGTGTCGACATTTGGCATCTGTGCCGCCTGCGTTTGGCTTATCGGGGCAGTTCTGCTCATCAATAGACACCTGACGCGTACACGTCTGGGGAAGGGAGGAGCAGGATGAGATTTTTCCTTTTTGCCATGATTCGGCTTTGGCGAAAGCCTGTATTTCCGATTCTGCTCTTTTTTACGGCGGCGGCAATTTTCTTTGCTCCGATGCTCGGTCGCGAGGAAGCACTCCCGCCGGCGGCCGTCTGTGATCTTGACGGCAGTACGATTTCGGCGACGGTGCGCGATGCGCTCTGTGCCGAGGGATTCGTTCTTTGTGCGGACGAAATGACGTTGCGGGAGGGTGTGCGGGACGGCATTTACGATTGCGGTGTGATTCTGCCCGAGGGTATGGAAGCGGCCGTGCGCGCGGGGGAGCTTGATGCGCTTCTGCCGTTTGTCACGGCACCCGCGTCCTATGTTCCCGAATTGTACCGAAATCACGTTACGGCGGCGGTATTCAGCGCCTACGCGCCGTATATTACGGCTTCTGTGCTGGCAGATACCGCTATTTCCGAGGAAGAGGTGCTGGCGGAGTATCGGTCGCTGATGGAATCCGGTCTGCTCTTTTCGTTTTCGCTTTCCCGGGGGGAGGATGCGGTCAAGCCCGAGAATGCGCGTGCACTGACCTACACGCTTGGTGCGGCATCCCTTTTGCTGTTCGCACTTCTCGTCTATGGCTCGTGCGGCGTGCTGACGCACGACGGTACTGCCTTTATGCGGCGGATCGGTGTTCGCAAAACCATGCGCTTCATTCTGATTCCCGCGCTCTCTGCACGTGCCGTCAGTGCATTTTTCGTCACTGCCCCGGCACTCGTCCTTGGGGCAGTCGTCCATGATGCCGCTTTTCTTTTCCGACTGATCCTTCCGATCGGCGGGTATATTCTTTTGCTGACTGCCGTCAGCACGGCAATGTCAGTGCTCTTCGTCGACGAGAAGCAGATTCAAACGCTTTCGTGTTTTCTTCTGCTTTTGGCTCTCGTGCTTGCCCCCATTTATACCGACATCACGCTGACTCTGCCCTGGACCTCGGTGTTCAGGTTGTTCGTACCGCCATGCTGGTTATGGTATGCGGCAGATCATCCGTTCGTTTGCGCGGCGATTGGCATTGCGGCATTGCCCCTTGCGCTGCTTTTGCTCACTCTGCGTCGACGTCAGCATCTGCCTGCGGATACCGCGCAGGGATGATGAAAATACCGAGCCGACCGTCCGGTTTTGCGGGCAGTCGGCTCGGTATTCCTTTCGTTGTCTTTCTCCGAAAACCGCTCTTGCTTTTTTGTCGCAAATCAAGTATACTATAAAAGAATAACCGATAGGGGGAATTCTAATGAAAGAAAAGCTTTTCGTCCGTTCGGGCGTACGGTCCGTACTCTGCGTGCTGGCTTCGGTGCTCTTCCTCTGGGCGCTGTCGGGGATCGCATCGGTCGGACGGGCAGAGCGTATTCCCAACGATGCCTATGCAACGGGACGCGTGGTGGACATTCTTTCCCGTGAGGAGCAATTTTACGGTGAAGATGACAGTATGCGGGATCTGACGGTGATCTTTACGGTTGACATTGGGGATGAAACCGTGACCGCGACACAGACCATCAGCGATGGGGTCATTGCAGGCGATCGCCGCGAGGTTGAACCGGGCAGCCGCATTACGCTGATGAATAACGCCGGGGACGACATGGAGCCGAATTATGTGTTTACCGGCTTCATCCGCACCGATGCACTGATCGGTGTCGGTATCGCTTTTCTTTTGGCCGTGCTGTTTTTTGGCCGGGGGAAGGGCCTGCTTGCCATGATTGCCCTGACACTGACCTGTGCGGCCGTTTTCTGCTGCTTTGTCCCTGCCGTGCTTGCCGGGAAAAACATATACCTCTGGACCTTCATTGTCTGTGCGTACATTGTGGTATCCACCCTTTTGCTGATCGGAGGTATCGGCCGCAAAAGCTTCTCCGCCATGCTTGGGTGCTTGGGCGGAACGGTGGCGGCGGGCATTGCGATGGCAATCTCCGACTGCTTTTTGCATATGACCGGCTTCGTGGATGACAATGCCGCATTTCTGCTCTATCTCGACACGCCGAAGCCGATTGATCTGCGGGCGCTGCTCTATGCCGCCATTCTCATCGGTGCGCTGGGTGCGGTGATGGACGTTGCGGTGGATATTTCCTCCTCACTTGCCGAAATTGCCGCCAAGGTGGAGAAAATTAGCGTCTCCTCTCTCTTCCGCTCGGGGATC
>JAZNCR010000114.1:0-3582 GCA_045587605.1 Eubacteriales bacterium | reverse complement strand
AATGAGATCACAGAGAATGGTATTCGTCATGCAGATACCTTTCATGAGTAGAATTTTGTGGATGAGAGATCGACAGTAAGTGGAGCAATAAACCTATACTTTTGTTTCCACTTCTCAAAGCCTCCCTTGTGTAAAGGGAGGTGGCACGGCGCAAGCCGTGACGGAGGGATTGTTACCGGCCGAATACAGCGCTGTAACGTGAAAATGATATGCGGTGCCGAGCGCTCGGTCGACAATCCCTCAGTCACCTTCGGTGACAGCTCCCTTTACACAAGGGAGCCTCGGTATGTGTGTTTCCATCATCTGTGTAAATATGTGTAAATAAAGGTATAGGTTTATTGCTCCACTTACTGTCGATCTCTCATCCACAAAATTCTACTCATGAAAGGTATCTGCATGACGAATACCATTCTCTGTGATCTCATTCGCGCTGACCGCGAATATATGCAGCTCTTCGACGCCGTCTGCGCCCAATGGAATCCCCGTCCGCTCCCCGTTGCCGTTACCGGCCTCTGTGAGGGTGCGGCGGGAGCGCTTTACGTCTCGCTTATCCGCGATCTGCGCGACCGCTTTGCGCTTCCCGTGCTGATGGTCTGTGCCGAGGAGCGCGAGGCCGTCCGGCTCTGCCGTCTGTTTGAAAATTTCGGTCTGCGCGCCGCATTTTTCGGTGCACGCGACCTCAATCTGTACAATATCGTCGCCTCGCATGAAACCGAGCAGGAGCGCGTCGGCGTCCTCTTCGGCATCCTCGAGGGGGACTACGACGTCATCCTGACCACCCCCGACGCCGCCATCGGCTACACCATTCCCCCCGAGCATCTCCGCGCCTCCACCCTGCGGCTGGACTTCTCCACCGTCATCGAACCGTCCGCCATCGCCGAGGCACTGGTCGCCGCGGGCTACGCACGGGTCGAGCAGGTCGAGAGCGCGGGGCAGTTTGCCGTGCGCGGCGGGATACTCGATATTTTCCCGCCCCGCGGACGCTTCACCGACACGGACGGCGAGCAGCTGCACGGTACACACCCGCTCCGCATCGAGCTCTTCGGTGACGAAATTGACCGCATGGGTATCTTCGATCCCGAAACCCAGCGCATTACCGAAAACGTTACCGCAGCCGAGCTGCCGCCCGCCCGCGAGCTGCTCTGCCGCGCTGACCTGCGCCCCCGCATCCGCCGCGCCGTGGCCGCCCTCGCCGCCATGGCCAAGGAGAGCACCGCCAAAGAAGCACTGGCAAGCGAGCTCGCCGCCATTGACGGCGAGGGAGAACTGCATTTCCTTGACAAATACATCTCGCTTGTCTATCCCGAGAAAACCTGCCTGCTCGATTACCTCACGGCCGACCGGTCGGGAGGCGCGGCAGGAATCTGCTTCGTGCGGGACACGGGCGGCGTACACGACCGTCTCCACGCCTCCTCCTGGCACAGCGACCAGAGTGTGATTGATCTGCTCGAGAGCGGGATGATTTCACCCAAGTATGCCGAATACGGTCACGATGCTGAGGTGTTTGATGACTTCTGCGCCCGCGCGGTCACGGTGCACTTTGACACCTTCGGCGGCGGCATGGCAGGAAAGCGCTTGGGGGGACTCTTCGGCTTCCGCTCCAAGCAAACCGTTTCCTACGCCGAAAACTTTCCTCTCCTCTGCGAGGATCTGGCCCAGTATATTGCCGCCGACTACCGCATTCTCCTGCTCTGCGAAAACGACAGCGCCGTGCGCAATCTGCTCTCCCTTTTGACCGAGAAGGGCATCTCGGCCGCCGCGGCGGGGGACGGCGGTAATCTTGATGTCTCCACCCTGCCCCGCGGCAGCGTCGTGCTGATCCGCGGCAGCTTCATCGGAGGCTACGAGCTGCCCGCGCCCCGGATTGCACTTCTGACCACCGATCCCGAGCTTCGGAGCGGAAAATCCCGTCTTGCGGGCGGTCTGAAACGAAGGAAGGCACACAAGAATGCAGGCGAGCAGATCATGTCCTACGCCGATCTGCAGGTAGGCGACTATGTTGTCCACGCCTCCTACGGTATCGGTCAGTATATGGGCATTGAAAATCTTACCGTAGACGGCGTTTCGCGCGATTATATCAACATCCGATATGCGGGCAAGGATAAGCTCTTTTTGCCGGTCAACCAGCTTGACATGGTTTCCAAATATATCGGCGCGCACGCCGATGACGGCCAGCTCAAGCTCTCCAAATTCGGGGGCGGCGAATGGGATCGCGCCAAGTCCAAGGCCAAAGCGGCCGTCAAGGATATGGCAAAGGATCTCATTGCCCTCTATGCCGCCCGTATGCGGCAGGCGGGGTATGCGTTCCCGGCCGACGACGAGTGCCAGCGCGAATTTGACGAGGCGTTCGACTACGTCGAGACCGACTGCCAGCTTCGCGCCATTGCCGACATCAAGGCCGATATGCAAAATCACGTTCCCATGGATCGCCTGCTCTGCGGCGACGTTGGCTTCGGCAAGACCGAGGTTGCGCTTCGTGCCGCCTTTAAGGCGATTCTTGCCGGCAAGCAGGTTGCGATTCTTGTCCCCACCACCATTCTTGCCCTCCAGCACTATCAGACGGCGATCTCCCGTATGCGCGCCTTTCCCGTGCGCATTGATATGCTCTCCCGCTTCCGCACGCCAAAGCAGATTGATCATTCTCTGCGCAAGCTCGCCCGCGGCGAGACCGATCTCATTATCGGCACACACCGCCTGCTCTCCCGCGACGTCAAATTCCGTGATCTCGGTCTTCTCATCATCGACGAGGAGCAGCGCTTCGGGGTCGCACAGAAGGAGAAGCTGAAGCAGCTTGCGGGCAACGTTGACGTGCTCACCCTGACCGCGACCCCCATTCCCCGCACGCTGAATATGGCAATGGGCGGTCTGCGCGACATTTCGATTCTGGATGAAGCCCCCGGCGATCGACTTCCCGTCCAGACCTACGTGCTTGAGCATGACGATATGATTATCCACGAAGCCCTTCGCCGCGAGCTGCGCCGAGGCGGCCAGGTCTTCTATCTGCACAATTCCATTGAAACCATCTATCAGGTAGCCGGCCGGCTTGCCGAAGCACTGCCCGAAGCCAATATCACGGTTGCACACGGCAAAATGGACAAGGAAACGCTTGAGGACATCTGGCAGTCGCTTCTGACGGGTGAGACCGATATTCTCGTCAGCACCACCATCATCGAGACCGGCGTCGACGTCCCGAACGCCAACACCCTCGTGGTTGAGCGGGCCGATCATTTCGGGCTCTCCCAGCTCCATCAGCTCCGCGGACGGGTCGGTCGCTCCTCCCGCCGTGCCTACGCCTACTTCACCTACCGCAAGGGCAAGACCCTTACCGAAATTTCCACCAAGCGGCTTGAAGCTATCCGCGACAACGCCGAATTCGGCGCAGGCTTCCGCATCGCACTCCGCGACATGGAAATCCGCGGCGCGGGCAATCTGCTTGGTGCCGAACAGCACGGGCATCTTGACGCAATCGGCTACGATCTCTATCTCAAGCTGCTGAACGACGCCGTGCTCGAGGAACGGGGAGAGAAGCCCGCCGTCAAGACCGAATGCACGGTTGATCTGGCTTATGATGCTTACCTGCCC
>JAZNCR010000113.1:0-4790 GCA_045587605.1 Eubacteriales bacterium | reverse complement strand
CATTTGTTTGAAAGTTTTCGCGGGGGGCGTGGGGGGAGCCTTTTTCAAAAGGCTTCCCCCACAAAAAAAGGAGACATTATGTCAGATTTTCTTCCGCTTACCCGTGCAGAGATGGATGCGCGGGGGTGGGATGCACCCGATTTCGTCTATGTGACGGGTGATGCGTACGTCGATCACCCATCCTTTGGCGTTGCCATCATTTCGCGCGTGCTGGAGGATGCGGGTTATCGCGTGGCCATCCTCTCTCAGCCCGATTATAAATCCTGCGACGCCTTCCGTACCTACGGTCGCCCACGCCTCGGCTTTCTCGTCACGGCGGGCAATATCGACTCAATGGTTGCCCATTACACGGTGTCCAAAAAGAAAAGAAGCAAGGACTACTACTCGCCCGGCGCAAAAATGGGCCTGCGTCCCGACCGTGCGACCATCGTCTACTGCAACCGCATCCGCGAGGCGTACGGGGACGTGCCGATCATCATCGGCGGCCTTGAGGCCTCTCTGCGCCGCTTCGCACATTATGACTACTGGGATAATAAGGTTCGCCGCTCGATTCTCGTTGATTCGCGCGCCGATATTCTGACCTACGGTATGGGCGAGAAGATTCTGCTCCGCCTGGCCGAGCTGCTTGCGAAGGGCGTACCGGTCAAAAAGATCCGCGACGTGCGGGGCACGGTATATCTCTGTTCCCCCGAGGACAAAATCCATTTCCCCGTTGCGGGTGAGTTTGATTATAACCTGCTCAAGACCGATCGGCGGGCGTATGCCGAGGCGTTCGGCGTGCAGTACCGCAATCAGGACGCGATCAGCGGACAGGCCATCGTCGAGCGGTACGATGCAAAGCTGCTCGTGCAGAATCCGCCCATGCCGCCGCTTGAGCGAGAGGAGCTCGACCGCGTCTATGCGCTGCCCTATATGCGCACCTATCACCCGTCCTACGCCGCCGCGGGGGGCGTGCCCGCGATTGAGGAGGTCCGCTTCTCGGTGACCCACAACCGCGGCTGCTTCGGCGCCTGTAATTTCTGCGCGCTTGCCTTCCATCAGGGACGCACGGTGCGCTCCCGCTCGATCGAGAGCGTGGTGGAGGAGGCACGAAAGATTACCGAGATGCCCGATTTCAAGGGTTATATCCACGATATCGGCGGGCCGACCGCGAATTTCCGTTACCCCGCCTGCAAAAAGCAGCTCACCGACGGCGTCTGCACAAATCGCAAATGCCTCGCACCCAAGCCCTGCCCCAATCTCGAGGCCGACCACAGCGAGTATATCGATCTGAACGAGCGGGTCGAGGCTCTGCCGCGGGTGAAGCGGGTGTTTATCCGCTCGGGTATTCGCTTTGACTATCTCTTGGCCGACAAATCGGATGCCTTTTTCCGCAAGCTTGTCCGCGACAATGTGTCGGGCCAGCTCAAGGTCGCGCCCGAGCATTGCTCGCCCGACGTTCTGCGCTGTATGGGCAAGCCGGAGTATTCGGTATATTCCCGCTTCCGCGAAAAATATTTTGATCTTTGCCGCGCCGTCGGCAAGGAGCAGTATCTGGTCCCCTATCTGATGTCAAGCCATCCCGGCTCGACCCTCAATGACGCCATTGAGCTTGCCCTGTGTCTCAAACGCGAGGGATATTCCCCCGAGCAGGTGCAGGACTTCTATCCCACGCCGGGGACTGCGTCGACGGTGATGTTCTATACGGGAATCAACCCGCTGACCGGCAAAGCGGTTTACGTGGCAACCGATTACCACGAAAAACAGCTCCAACGCGCCCTTTTGCAGTATAACCGCCCCGAGTCGGCCGAGCTCGTCCGCGAGGCACTTACCCTCTGCGGCCGCACCGATCTGATCGGAAACGGCAAGAATTGCCTCGTTCGTCCGGCAGGCGGAAAGCCGAGTGCGCCTGCGCGCGAGTGGGACAAGCCCCGAGATCGCCAAAGAGGTGATCGGCGGGACAAGCCCACGGCCGTATCCCGCGGCAAAACCGGAAAGCCGTCGGGCGGCAAAAGCACGCGTCCGAGCGGCAAGCCAAGCGGAGGAAAAAATGCCCGCCCAAGCCAAAAGAAACCGCGCGGACGATGAGCCCGCACAAAATTTCAAAATTTTTATTTAACGGAGGAGAAACCATGAAACTTAGTGTACTTGCCAACCTGTACGGAAATCTTACGCTGGAGGAGACGCTTGCGCGTCTGACCGCACTCGGCGTACATACCGCCGAGATCGGTGCGGGCGGCTATCCCGGTAAGGCGCATTGCGATCCTGCCGCATTGCTGGCCGATCCCCAAAAGCTTGCCGACTTCCGCGATACCTTTACCCGATACGGCGTGGAGATTTGTGCCCTCGCCGCACACGGCAATCCCGTGCATCCCGACGCTGCCATCGCCGCCGACTTCGACCGCGATTTTCGCGAGGCGGTGCTCCTGGCCGAGCAGATCGGCGTGGATACCGTGATCACCTTCTCGGGCTGCCCGGGCGACGCGCCGGGTGCCGCATATCCCAACTGGGTCACCTGCCCCTGGCCGGAGGATTTCCTCAAAATTCTTGATTATCAGTGGAATGAGGTGCTCATCCCCTACTGGATCGAGACGGCCAAATTTGCCCTCGCGCATCACGTTACGCATATCGCCTTTGAGATGCACCCCGGATTCTGTGTTTATAACCCCGAGACCCTGCTCCGTCTGCGCCGCGCGGTCAGCGAGGCGGCGGGCGAAGAGGTCGGACGTGTGCTCGGCGCGAATTTTGACCCCTCTCATCTGATCTGGCAGGGTATGGATCCCGTTGCCGCCATCCGCGAGCTGCGGGGCGCAATCTACCACGTTCACGCCAAGGACACCAAGATCGACGCCATCAACACCGCCCGCAACGGCGTGCTGGATACCAAGCACTACGGGGACGAGATCAACCGCGCGTGGGTATTCCGCACGGTCGGCTACGGCAACGGCGAGAGCTACTGGCGCGATCTCGTCTCGAACCTGCGGCTCTGCGGCTACGACCGTGTGCTCTCGATCGAGCATGAGGACAGCCTTATGAGCATCGACGAAGGTCTCGGCAAGGCGGTCGCTTTCCTGCGCGGCATTGTGATCGAAGAACCGAAGCCCACCACCATGAGCTGGGCATAAACGCAAATTTGAAGCATTCCCCCATTCTGCCGTCATGACACCATTGGGGCGTTGTTACGTTAAAGGAGACGCATTATGGAAAAACTCAAGCCCGAACTTTTTTCGTCCCTGCGCGGCTATACGCGGGGGCAGTTGATCAAGGACCTGACTGCCGGTCTGATCGTTGCCGTGATTGCTCTGCCGCTTTCGATTGCGCTCGCGCTTGCATCGGGCGTCGGGCCCGAGCAGGGAATTTACACCGCTATCATCGCGGGCTTCTTAATCTCTCTGCTCGGCGGCAGCCGCGTGCAGATTGCCGGCCCGACGGCGGCCTTTGCCACCATCGTTGCGGGCATTGTTGCCACCAAGGGAATGTCCGGTCTCATTCTCTCCACCCTGCTTGCCGGTATCCTGCTCATCCTCATGGGCTTGTGCAGGCTCGGCAGTCTGATCCGCTACATTCCGCATACCATCACGGTCGGCTTCACCGCAGGCATTGCGGTCACCATCGTGGTCGGCCAGCTCAAGGATTTCGTCGGCCTGACCTATCCCGAGGGTACGGTTGCGGTGGAAACGATGGAAAAGCTCGAGGTGTTCGGCGAGAATATTTCCACCTTCAACCCATGGGCGCTCCTCGTCGGTGCGGTATGTCTTGTGATTCTGATCGTCTGGCCGTACGTGAGCCGAAAGATTCCCGGTTCGCTTATCGCCATCCTCGTCAGCGTTCTGCTGGTCAAGCTGCTTGCTCTTCCCGTCAATACCATCGGCGACCTGTATGAGATCAGCTCGGCACTGCCGTCCCTGACCCTGCCCGCAGACCTTTCCGCGCGGGCGATTCTTGACGCCGTTCCCGATGCCTTCACCATTGCGATTCTCGCCGGAATCGAGTCGCTTCTTTCCTGCGTCGTGGCGGACGGCATGATCGGTGCAAAGCATAATTCCAACATGGAGCTGATCGCGCAGGGCGTGGGCAATATCGGCTCGGTGCTCTTCGGCGGGATCCCCGCTACCGGTGCCATTGCGCGCACGGCGGCCAATATCAAAAACGGCGGCCGCTCCCCCATCGCGGGCATGGTACACGCCATCGTGCTTCTGCTCGTGCTCGTCGTTCTCATGCCCTATGCGGCGCTCATTCCGATGCCTGCCATCGCGGCAATTCTCCTGATGGTGGCCTACAACATGAGTGAGTGGCGGCATTTCGTTGAGATCTGCCGCACGAAGCGGGTGTTCGATATTATCGTACTTACGGCAACCTTCCTCCTCACGGTGATCTTTGATCTTGTGGTTGCCATCGCGGTCGGCATCGCACTTGCCGTTCTTTTCTTCCTGCTCGGTAAAGCTCTGCCTGCGGGAAAGAAGGCGTAAAATTTTTAATATCGCATAAAAAGGTGCCTGCGGCAATCTGCCGCAGGCACCTTTTGGGTTTTGATTGTACAACGAAAACCCCGCCATAGTGGCGGGGTTCAGTTGAGGCTATGCCGATGAGCAGAAAACAGAAAGAGATAAGAGGAAAGCGATTATGTGCCTAAGGATTATGTGCCTAAGGCTCCCTTGTGCAGAAGTGCAGGTGCTTGCGCCGCGAGGTTGCAAAGCAACCTCGGAGCTGTCGCCGAAGGCGACTGAGGGATTGTAAACGAAACGAACAGCAGAATGCGAAAATTTTTCGTTACAGCGATACATTAGGCTGGTAACAATCCCTCCGTCACG
>JAZNCR010000112.1:0-4098 GCA_045587605.1 Eubacteriales bacterium | reverse complement strand
TTCGTTAATCCGATGAATGTGAATCGGGACTGAGGCAACGGGATGACGGCTTCCCGGTGAAGCGATAAATCCGGAGAGGAGCTCCGGGGAAAGCGGTCCGTCGGCTTCATGCAGAACACGGAAGAGCGCAAATTCAGCCGGAGTCAGGAAAATTGAACGGGAAAACAGAGTAACCTCTCCATGCTTGGGCGGAAAAAAGATGCCTGATCGGCAGATTGCCGTTTGCTCTTGCGCGGCATACAAATGTGCAAGGCGGGCGAGAAGGTCGGATTTGAAGTGCAAAAGATCAAACTCGTCGTCCGTTCCCCGAATCGTTCGCCAACAGCCGGCGGCGTTGAGGTGTCCGATGGAAAACAGCGGAAGGGCGGAAAATATTTTGCGCAGGGCATCAGGATGCGGAAGCCCATCCGGAATTTTCTCAAAATGCAGGATGGCCGCGCAAAAGGGGAGTGCGGACAACGCTTCGGGAAGAAGGTCGGGGGAAGGGGAGCAGGTGAGGTATCCGCTGCGCCGAAAGAAGGTGAGCATAGCTTTTGCTTCGGTATATCGCACGTCGGCAGAACGAAAATATAAGAGCATAACGAATATTTTTCTCCAAAGGGATATTTTCAGGGGGGAATTCATTTGCGTTTATATGATTTTACATCATGAATATGCGCGGATTTAAGACCGGCAATAAAATTATACCATACAGGAGAATTTTTGTGAAGTAAAACGGGGAAATTTTACCGACCTGACGGTGAGAAAAGGTTTTCTGCATTTTTTCTTTGGGAAAAAGTGAACTTTTCCGGAAAAAATCAAAATATCTCTATACAAAAAGGAAAAAATGTGTTATAATATATCAGTATATAATGCAATCACTATGCGTACGTAACGAAAGATAAGGATACAGACATGGAAGAAAAGAATAAATCAGCCTCCGGGAATACGGCAAAAAAGCAGTATGACCGAAATCGCGATCATAAAAAACAGAAACATAAAAATACACAGAACAAGCAAAGCGAGCCTGCATTCCACAAGGAAACGGCAGGACAGCAGAAGCAGAATAAACCGGGTTATGCACAGAAGAAAAACCGGGATCGCCGTGACAACACGGGCAATCGCGGTCAGCGTCCGTACGGCGGCAAGCAGAGAGGTCCCCGCCGCGATCCTGCCTTCTCCGGCGACATCAAAATGCGCCATAATGACTACGAGGCAAATTACGAGGCAGACGAAGAGCTGCTCAACGAGCGTATGGGAGAGATCAATGCCGATGCGGAAGGCGAGACGGGCGCGGTAATTGGCCGTAATGCGGTCAGAGAGCTGCTCAAATCCGACCGCTCAATCGATAAAATCTTTGTTCGTCGCGGAGACCGCGAGGGCTCGATCGTCGTGCTTGTTGCTGAGGCGGTCAATCGCGGTATTCCGGTGATTGAGGTGGATAAATCCAAGCTGGATGCACTCTCGGGCTTTGCGCCGCATCAGGGCATCATTGCGCTTGCCGCCGCGAAGGAATACTGTGCGGTAGAGGATATTCTTGCCATTGCCGCCAAGCGCGGCGAGAAGCCGCTGATTGTTGTTGCGGACGGCATCGTTGATCCATATAATCTTGGCGCGCTGATCCGTTGTGCCGAGGGCGTCGGTGCGCACGGACTGATTATTCCCAAGCGCCGCGCGGTCGGACTGACCCCGCTTGTGACAAAGGCCTCCGCCGGTGCAATTGAACATTTGGCAATCGCCAAGGTGCCGAATATTGCACAAACGCTGAATTGGCTCAAGAAGCAGGGTGTTTGGACCTATGCCGCTGAGGCGGGCGGAAAAAGCTATCATGACACCGATTTCCGCGGCCCTGCGGCAATCGTGTTCGGCAGCGAGGGCGGCGGGGTTTCTCCGCTTATCCTTGAAAAATGCGATTTTGTCACCTCAATTCCCATGTATGGACAGGTCAATTCCTTCAACGTTTCCACCGCGGCTGCGGTAATTTTGTCTGAGGCTGCGCGGCAGCAGAGATTAGATTGAACCGATTCTGAAGAAAGGATGAGGATCTATGAGCCAGAACAAAAACGAAAACCACGATAATCTGTCCGCGGGCGAACTGCTTGGCAAGTTGAAGCAGAATTTCTCCGACAGTTCTTCTTCGCCCGCAGAACAACACAACGATACATCCCACACCGTACAGGACGATCTGGATATTGCCGCTCTGCTTAAGCAATATTTGCCCACACCCGATGCGGGCACCGAATCGGAAGCGGAGGACGCACAAATGCCGATTCTCGCAGATGAGCTTCCCGCCGATGAGGAGCTGCTTCATCAGGAGATGCCTGCGGAAGCTGTACGAGTACGGGAAGAACCCAAGTCCGGAGCGCACTTTGCCTCTCTGCTGGATGCGCTCGAAGCCGAAGTACCTGCGACGGCAGACGCAGATGACGAGCTTCTGTTTGATCCGATGGATGCATTCACCCCTGAGGCCGAGCCGCAGCCGCAGATTGAAGAGGTTTCTGCATCTTCCTCGGTGCAGAGAGCGGTTTATCGTTTCCGTCCCTCGGCGCGCAATGCCGCAAAGGCAGAGCCTGCGCAGACGGTCAAGATCAGCGAAACCGCGCCGAGCGAGCAGGTTACCACTGTCAAGGAGCCGGTGCGCGAGGATTCCTATTTTGCCGGCCGCATCAAGTCTGACGTTTTTGTGGACGACGAGCCTGTCGTGCCGGATGCATCTGCTTTTGTTGATTTGATTCCCTCGTCGTCGGATGCGGAAGAGACCAAGTCCTTCTCGATGCCGGATGCCGATCAGTCCGAGGTTTCCTCTCCCGCAGGTGAGGAGACGGTTGAGTTTGCGCTTGATGCAGATTCTGCCGAAGCCGAAACGCCCGTTTCGGACGAAAACGGGCTGGATGGAACCGATATCAACCTTCTTATTGCACTCGGCTATGAGGATGAGCTTACAAAGACGGTCGGTATTGATAAGGTCAACGAGATTGAACGGCAGCTTGATCCCGACTTTGTCGAGGAAGCCGCTGCCGAGAGCCCGGCCTTCCGCGGCGTGGAGTACACCGAGAAGGAACAGATCAAGGAAATCACCGAGAACTATAAAAACGAGTATAACAGCGCGAAGATGCGCTTGATCGGTACGCTGATTATGCTCGCCGCTCTTTTCCTTTATGAAAACGTCTCTTTGTTCGGTGTAGCCTTGCCCGGTGCCTTCAATATGCAGCAGTTCCCGGCGGTACATACGCTGATCTCGCTGCAGCTTCTCGTGCTTTGCGGTGCGCTGTCCTGGCGTCAGCTGTACGACGGCATTAAGGGTATCTTTACGCTTAAGCCGACTCCGCAGAGCCTGGTGTCGGTCTCTGTCGGCGTTGCGGTAATCTATGATCTGATTATCGCGCTTGTCGCTCCGCAGGTTGACTTTTCTCTTTACAATTTCCCCGCAGCACTCTGTCTCTTTATTCTTGTGCTGTGTGATATGCTTAACCTCAAGCGGGAAATCAGCACATTCAACGTTCTGGCCGACAATCATGACAAATTTGCGGTTCGTGCCAATCTTGAGCAGAGTGAGAACGCGGAAGAGGAGACGCTTACGCTTGATATTCGCCGCACCGAATTTGTTGACGGTTATTTTGCCCGCACCAACCGCAAGGCGATGACCAACAGCCGTCTCAATTATATTCTTCTTCCTGTCGTTGCTCTTGCCGCCGCCCTTTCGATTGTTTCTTTCTCTACGTCAAAGAGCGGGCTTGATGCACTGAATATTTTTGTGCTGACCGTGCTTTTCTGTATGCCGGTTTCCACCCTGATTGCCAGCAGTTATCCCTTATTCCGTGCATCGCAGATCGCCTATGAGCAGGATACCGCAATCATCGGCGAATCCTCCATCGAGGAGTACAGCGGTGCAAACGTCGTCAGCTTTTCTGATAAGGATATTTTTCCGTCCTACTCGGTCAAGCTGCGCAGCATCAAGCTGTACGGCAATGCAAGACCCGATCTTGTTCTTTTTGCCGCGACAAGCATTTTCTCTCGCGTGGGCGGACCGCTTGCCGACGTGCTTGAGCTTGCCACGATGGAATTTGACCGCGCGAAGGAGGTCGAGCTGATCCGCATTGCCGAGAACGGCATTGAGGC
>JAZNCR010000111.1:0-5745 GCA_045587605.1 Eubacteriales bacterium | reverse complement strand
GATTCTGATCGACCCCAAAAAGGTTGAGCTTAACGTTTATAACAACATCCCCCATCTGCTCGTCCCCGTGGTGAGCGACCCGAAGAAGGCGGCAGGCTCACTCAACTGGGCGGTCTCCGAAATGGAGCGCCGCTACGAGCTGATCGAATCCGAGGGCGTGCGCAATATCCAGGGCTACAACGAGGCCATTGCCGACGATCCGATGCGTGATCCGCTGCCCCAGATCGTTATCGTCATCGACGAGCTGGCTGACCTCATGATGACGGCAAAGGAAGACGTGGAAACCTCGATCTGCCGCATCGCGCAGAAGGCACGTGCCGCCGGTATGCATCTGGTTATCGGTACACAGCGTCCCTCGGTTGACGTCATTACCGGTCTCATTAAAGCAAACGTTCCCTCCCGTATCGCATTTACCACCGTTTCGCAGGTCGACTCGCGCACCATTATCGATATTGCGGGTGCTGAGAAGCTGATCGGCCGCGGTGATATGCTCTATTCGCCTGTTGGCGCATCCCGCCCGATCCGTGTACAGGGCGCCTTCGTCAGCGATGGCGAGGTCGAGGCGGTGACCGATTTTGTCAAGCGTCATTTTGCCGGCGGCAATTACAGTGAGGAGGTCATTGAGAGCATCGAGCGGGAAGCCGCACGGTGCGGACAGGGCAAGAAGGGCGCTTCTGCGGCCGACGACGGCGACGTCGATGCCGACGAGCCGTCCGATCCGATGCTTCGCCCTGCTATCGAGCTTGCCATCGAGTGCGGAAAGATTTCGACCTCCCTCATTCAGCGTCGGCTTTCCCTCGGCTACGGCCGTGCTGCCAAGCTGATCGACCGCATGGAGCGTCTCGGCTACGTCAGCCCGCCCGATGGACAGAAGCCGCGTGACGTGCTCATTACCCGTCAGCAGTTTATGGAAATGGTCGTCCGTGACGACGATATCGGCTGATTATTACACAAAAAGAGCCGCTCTGCGGCCGAAAGGATGAAAGATATGAACGCAAAGAAATTCCTCGCTTTTGCTTTGGCACTCTGCCTTGTACTGCCCTTCTCCGCCTGTCGGAATGATGATGATGTGCCGAGTGATATTCCGACGATTGAAACGCACGCCGGTGCAATCAATCCCGACAGCGTCATCGGCGCAGAGGTCGTACATTACGACGATAACGGTGCCGAAAAATTCCGCGGCACGCTGGAGAAGGGAAGTCCCTATCTGCCGCTGATTGCAACCGTTTATGATAAGGAAGCCGAAACGACACCCACGGGTGAGGCGCGCATTCTGAAGTTTACGGTGATTATGACGCTGGACAATAAAAAAACGATTGAGCTTGCGGTTTACAGCGATCTGACGATGGATATGGGCAAGGTCACGCTGACGGCGCAGGAGACGACACAGTTCCTCTATTCGCTCATCATGACCGCTTCCTTCACGACCGCAGAGACGGGGGCATAATGGGACGCTTTATTGTGCTTGATGGCCTTGACGGCTCGGGCAAGGGCACGCAGGCCGAGCGTCTGCGTGACCGCCTGATGGCCGAGGGACGGCGGGTGAAGCTGATTTCCTTCCCGAATTACGGCACGCCGGGTGCCGTGGCGGTCGAATATTATCTGGGCGGTGCACTGGGAAGTGATCCCGCCGCGACCAACGCCTATGCCGCATCTACCTTTTACGCGGTTGACCGCTATCTTTCCTTCCGCACCGACTGGGGAGAATTCCTTGCGGGCGAGGGAAACGTACTGATCGCCAACCGCTATACCTCGGCCAATGCCGTGCATCAGCTCTCGAAGATGCCGCGGGAGGGCTGGGACGATTTTCTTGATTGGCTTGGGGACTTTGAGTTTGACCGACTCGGTCTTCCCCGTCCCGATCTGACCCTCTATCTCGAAATGACGCCCGAGATTTCGATGCGGCTTGTCTCTCACCGATCGGACACGACCGGTCAGCAGAAGGACATTCACGAGCTTGATCCGCATCATCTTGAGGCAAGCTACGCCGCCGCACTCTACGCATCCGACCGCTGGGGATGGACTCGTCTGCCCTGCTATGCGGAGGGAGAGCCTCGTTCGATCGCGGAGATCGGGGAGGACGTGTGGCGGGAGGTACAGAAGATCCTCTGATTTGCCGCGTTCCGGATACGTATGCATCCGGTTTGTAAACAATGCGTCAAAATTTTTCGCATTTTTGTGTAATGACGGAAAAATTTGATATAATAGGAAGGACGACGGTATGGTATATTTATTTCTCGCTCCGGGTTTTGAAGAAATTGAGGCACTTTGTCCGCTCGATTTGCTCCGCCGTGTCGGCGTGGAAGTGAAAACGGTTGCCATCGGCAAAGAGAGAGCCGTCCCCGGCGCGCATGGAATTGTTGTCATGGCAGATCTTGCCGAGGATGAATTCGATCCGTCGGCTGATGCCGATATGCTGATTTTGCCCGGAGGTATGCCGGGCGCGGCAAATCTGGATGCGTCTGCCGCCGTTGACGCGGCGATTGCACACGCGACGGTGCGTGGGGCGTACCTTGCCGCCATCTGTGCCGCGCCGATGATTCTCGGTCACCGCGGTATTCTGCGCGGCCGCCATGCGACCTGCTTCCCCGGCTTTGAGGGCGAGCTTGAGGGCGCGATTCTGTCGGATGCACGCGTTGTGTGCGATGGAAGGATTATCACCGCGGCAGGCATGGGAGTTGCGCTTGCGTTCGGTCTGGCCATCGTTTCGGTGCTGACCGATGCCGGGACGGCAGATTCTCTCCGCACAGCACTGCAAACGGAGCCCCGCGCATGAAATGGCGCGGAATTTATACCGCTCCCGTGCTCGTTCTCTGCACGTATGTTCTTCTCATTTGTTCGCGGCTTGTGGATACGCGAATGCTGTCGGCAGGGAACGGCTATCTGACGGTCAGTGTGCTCCAGCTGCTCATTTTTCTTCTGCCCGCCGCCATCTATTGTCAGCTGCGCGGACAGAAGCTCCGCACCCGCCTGCGCATCCGTCCCGTCGGTCTTGAACAGCTTTTGCTGATCCCTGCCGCCGTGGTCGTGCTGATCTGCGGCAGTCTGCTCATCAGCTTCTTGCTTGGTGGGGTCGACCGATTGGGAGACAATTTTTCTCTCTATGATACCTTCATTGCCGCCGACAGCTACGGTGCTGACGAGCTTCTCTATTCGGTGCTTTCCTTTGCGGTTCTGCCCGCTGTCTGCGAGGAGCTTGTGTTCCGCGGAATTCTGTGTGCTGAATTTGAGCGGAACGGTGTTTTTTCGGCGGTCACGGTCAGTGCGCTCTTTTTTGCCATGCTGCATTTTTCGGTGCCGCAGTTCCCCGTATATTTTTTTGCCGGTCTTGTTCTGGCATTTGTCCTCTATGCGACACGGTCGGTACTCGGGGCAATCCTCGTGCATTTTCTCTACAACCTGTTCGGATTGATCGGACGTCCGTACGTCACCGAGTTTTACAGCCGAACCGGCAGTACCGAGCTGTTTATTTTCCTCTTGATTATTCTTTTCTTGCTGGCGCTGATGCTCATGCTCGGCGAAGCGGCGCGTGCCTACGGCAATTACGCCCGGCGGGGGATTCCTTCGCCCTATCATCGTCCCCGTACGGCGCGTGAGAAGGCGGCCAATCCGTTTTTCGAGGCACTTCTCTCACCGTTTGCCCTGCTTTGTATGCTTTTTTATCTGGTTGTCATCATCGCCGCCTGAAGATCCTATACGTAAGGAATGGATTTCATGAACAACAATACGCCTAATCAATTGAATCCGCGTCCCGAACAGCCGTCTGTCAGACGTCCTGCCCGTGCCGTTCGTCAGCCGGGATCATCCCCGCAGCCGCAACCCCCGCAGACGGATGCCCCGGCCGTTCATCGCCCGACGGCTCCTGCCCCGCAGACGGTACAGCAAGCAAAACGCCCGACGTCCCCTGCCCCGCAGACGGTCCGGCAGACGAGCGGCCAAACGCCCCCCGCGGCACAGGCGGTATCACAGCCTGCATTGCATACGGCGATGCGGCCGAACCGTCCGATTCCCTCTGCCCTGCGGGCAGAGCTGCAGGCAAAGCAAAATGCGGCCCCTGCTCCCCGACCCGCATCGCAGTCGGCACAGCCGAAGCCAAACGCCGTGCCGCGTTCCTCTGCGGAGCAGAAGGGGAACGCCCGTTCGTCAGCCGTGCGGTCGCCGCAGGCGGTATCTGCTCCACAGCCACGGCCGAACAAGCCGGTGTCTGATGTAAAAACGGAAGAAGCGGGTGCACCGACGACGCAGACGGGACTTGCCCGCCGTATGGCGGAGGTTGACAATACGGCGACCCGCCGCATGGATGCCGTCCGGATTGCCGAAAAGAAAGCCCCCGCGCACAAAAACGGCGGGAGCGACGGAAAAGAAAAAAAGAATAAGAAGCAGATGAGCGAGGGCGTGGCGACCCTGCTCAGCATTGTCAAGGCAATCACCTATATCGTATTTGTCATTGTGATTGCGGGCTTTCTTTCGTACTATACGATTTTTATTGCCAACGATATGTTTGCCTTCGTCAAGTCGGACGAGCTGGTCACGATTACCGTGCCCGAGAACGCGACCATCTACGATGTCAGCGATGTTCTGGCAGACGGTGGAATCATTGCCTATCCCGAGGTCTTTGAGCTTTATGCCAAGCTTAACCATGATGACGGCAAATTCGTCGCCGGGGATTACGAGATCAACGGCATGATGAACTATGACGAGCTGCTGATGGCCTTCAAGGAAAGGAAGGTGCGCGACCGCATCTGGCTGACCATTCCCGAGGGCTACTCAATCGACGAGATGATTGATTTGTTCCTCGAAAACGATATGGGAGGCACGCGTGAGGATTGGGTGGCGGCAGTCAACAATCTTGAACTGTACGCCGAGAGCTTTCCCTTCGTCAAAGCACTGATCGGCAATTTGGATGAGGATCGCACCTATGCACTCGAGGGCTATCTTTTCCCCGACACCTACGAGTTTTATACCGACGCGAAGGCCTCGCAGATCGTCTATAAGCTGCTCAACCGCTTTAACAACGTCTTCCGTGACGATTTCTATACCCGTGCATCCGAGCTTGGCTATACGGTAGACGAGATTATGATTCTTGCGTCGATGATCGAGAAGGAGACCCGTTTCTACCATGAATTTGAGCAGGTTTCCTCGGTCTTCCACAATCGTCTGCACAACGCGGCGAATTACCCGTATCTGGAAAGTGATGCCACCATCCAGTACGCCATCCGTCACGACACGGGTGAGCGTAAGGAAGAGATGACCCGGGACGACTGGGGATACGAGTCGGCATATAACACCTATACCAACCGCGGACTTCCCCCCGGACCGATTGCCAATCCCAGCTATCAGGCGATTACCTGTGCACTCTATCCCGAAGAGACCAACTATTATTTCTTCGTTTCCCGCAAAAACGGTGAGACGATTTTCTCCTCTACCATCGACGAGCATAACGCCGCTGTGGCAGAGGTCAGCCGAGGAGGCTAAAGCCTAAAGCAACAAATTGCCCCCGACAGAAGTTCATCTGTCGGGGGCGAGCTGTTTTTGCTTAATTATTCTTCGGTCTTTTCGCGGCCAAGGATCGCGTTGGTAACGATACCGAGGACCAGAGCGGTTGCAATGGCGGTGATGGAGATCTTGCCGAAGTTGAGCGAAAGACCGCCTATACCGGGGACGAGGATGGCCGAAACAACGAAGAGGTTGCGGTTGTTCGAGAGGTGAACGCCCTGAACCATGTTCAGGCCCGAGACTGCGATA
>JAZNCR010000110.1:0-8165 GCA_045587605.1 Eubacteriales bacterium | reverse complement strand
GCGGTAGGTATCGACAAGCGTGTAATTGTTTGCTCTGAACCATTTATGCGAGGTATACAGGATATTCGAGTAGCTCTCGTACTTCTCCATCAACGGCCAGATGTCCTGCTCGAAATCCCAGTAGCAGACGTCGCTGTCCGGATAAGTCTTGACGTCAAGATGGATAAAGATACGGTTTGCACATACCTTTATGATCTCCTCAAGGGTAGCGATCTTATAGGGCGTCACCGCTTCGCCGTTGCCGGCTCTGAGGTTGAGCTGCATAAGCTGCTCGTATGTCCAATCGATGACCAGGTTGGATGTAGGAAGTCCGTTTTTGCCTGCCATATCCGCGACCGACCTTCTTTTTGTATACCTCGTGCGTGACCTCGATAAAGCGTTCGATTGCCTTCTTGTCGAGTGTGTTTACGTAGCTCTCGCGGTTGTATCTCGGGTTGTCGAGTGCCGAGAAAAGATACGCATACCAAACCCGTTCCCTCGGCGGTCTCCTCGCCGTCTGCAAGCGTTCTGTAGGACTTGAGGCTTCCGTCGGCGTTCAGAACCACCGCAAAGCGGCGAAGCAGAACCGTGTTTTCCTTGAATGCCATGCGCTTTACCTGGTCCTTTACGGAATAGGCCAGATAAACGCCGTCCTCGCTCTCGCCGTTAAAGCGGTTTACGGTCATAAGCAGGATGCGCTTTCTGTATTTTAGCTCCTTTGTGACAAGTCCGCCGGCAAATCCGGAGGGCCAACGGTCCTCATCGTAAAGCCATGCGAGCATATTGTCACGCTTTGCCTTATTTACGCAGGAGGCAACGAGATCCATGAATTTCTCACCCATGTACTCGGTCTTCATGCCGTTGCGAACGTGCATATGGAAGCCGCCGAAGCCCATCTCGCGCAGCGTATCAATCTGCCAGAGAAGCTCCTCTTCCTCAAGCTCGCAGTTCCATGCCCAGAAGGGCGTGCCGGGATATTCGCAGGTGGGATTCTTAAAGAGCTCAAGCGAAAGCTCTTTGTCTCGGTTTTTTGGATAAAGCATTTTGGGTAGCTCTTTTACTGATTAAGTTTTATTCAACCAAAAACACATCGCCTTAAACGTTGAAGCAATTATACCATCGTTTGGCAAAGGTTTCATCCACTTTTTTGCGCAAAACGCAAAAAGACGAAGGAAAGATAAGATGATATCATTCTACCCAATTGAGGATAATTCCATTTTTTATTATAATACCATCCCCAAGCAACAGCGCTAAATCGAACTGCCCCGTTGTATTAACGATACACGATCGCTCGCCTTTTCTCATCCTCAAAGCCGATTTTTCTCTTCTTTTTTGCTGTCATGCTCCGAAAACGATCTATCTTTCGAAAGATTCTTGCATTCTGTCTTCTTTTTTGCTATAATGATAAAAAAGGCAGGTGTTACCATGGCAAAAAGGGTTGCGAAACGCTGGCAAAGTGATCCGTCGAATATGTTGTACGATATCGTTTTCAATCGAGCAATGCGGCCATTTGGATCAACGGGAGCAACTATGCGCGAGCTTGCGCTCAAAATTGTCCTCATCCGCCGGGGAAGTGCCGAGTGGCAGATAAACGGTCAACTCTATCACGTGAACGAGGGTGACGTTCTGCTGATGTCGGGCGGCAAGCAGCGCAGGCTGCAGCTCGTTACCGATCCTGACGGCTTGATATATGAGCATTTGAAATTTATGCCGATGCTGCTGTATCCCGATATTGGGCTGGCGGAAACGATGTTCATCCGCGACCGAGGCGGAGATATAATAAAAAGTGAAACCGATGTGGCAAAATATATCGAATCGACGTTTAACGACATCATTCACGATATAGAATCGGAAAGCAAATATACCGCGGTTACCGTTAAAGCGCGCATCACCCTTATGCTGGCAGCCCTTGCAAACAACATAGAATATTCCTCAAACTCGGCGAGTATTTGCTCACCCTCGGACTACAAGCTGATCAGCGACGCCGTTGATTACATATATACCCACAGTAACGAGCAATGCACCGAAAAAGAAATCGCCGCACTTTTTTACGTTTCACCCTATCATTTTTCAAGACTGTTTCAGAACTGTATGGGGATGGGATTTTCCGACTTTGTTCGGAGAGTGCGTATTGAGAACACCCTCAATAGACTGCGGAAGGAAAGAAATAACGGTATGCGCATAAATATTCTCGACGCCGCACTTGAGGCGGGCTTCGGAAGCTCGGCAGGCTTTTACAAAGCCGTGAAAGACATTTACGGCAGATCTCCGAAGGAATTAATATAGTGCAGATTCCTTTCGCCTTTTTCAACAAAAAAACCGCAGATTGAATTTCTGCGGTTTTTTGCATTTTCGGATTTCTCCGTTCAAAACAGGGGATTAAGTGCCGTCGGTTTATTTCGCCTTGGTGGTATTCAAGAAGTCAGCATATGCCTCCGCGATGAATTTTTCCATCTTGGGGAGAACCATATTCATGCCTTCCTCATTCAGGTGACTGACGTCAGCCGAGGTAATGGAATACTTCGCGCGGCACGCATCATCGTCCATATCAATGCCCGTGAGCGCAGGATCTGCGGCGTAGAGGCAGACGATGTGGGGGTCCTTTCGCTCCGCTGCAATGTCACGAAGGATATTGGCATAGGTCATGTTGGAATTTCCATTGTCGCGTGCTGCAACACGCTTCCACGGCGTGACAAGGACGATCAGCGCGTTGGGATAGGTTTCGCGCAGATTGTCGAGCATATCATTGACCGCACCGTTGAAGGTCTTGGTGTCGCGGGAGCCGGAGCTTCCGAGCGGAACCTCTTGGGTAAGGTCATTTCTGCCGCCCTCAAGCAGGATAATATTGGCATCGCCGCGCTCCATCTCCTTGACACGGGTGACCATTGGATAGCTGGTGGAATAATCCGACATCGTGCTTCCGTTAATGCCGTAGTTGATGTAGTGCATATCATACTTTTCGCCGAGCTGGTTGACCCATGTCATCGATTCGCCGAGCCAATGTCCGGCGAAATAGCTGTCACCCATTGCATACATGGTGAGGTTCGCGAGAACCGAATAATAATTTGCCTCAACTGCAAGGAGTGCCTCGCCTGCCGCAAGGGGAGAGGAATATCCCGATGCATCGGCAAGATAGTTGACGAAATCGTCACCGCGGGCAGCCTTGACCTCGGCGCTTCCGATCAGGTACATGAAATGGGGGTTCAGGTCGTAGACCGAAATCGCAAGATCGATGAGCGCAAGCGCATCGGTCGCACTTCCGCTGAAGGAAATGACTACCGCATCGGTCTTTTGCGCGATCAGCGCATCGATGATCGCGGTCGATGCAGAGATGCTGAAGATGGTCTTCGTGCTCTTATTGTCCGCAAAATTTTCGGGGAGGTAGATCTTGTAATTCATCCTGTTGCCCGAAATATCGGTGAAAAATGCCGCTGTGAGGACACCTGTCGCCGTGACGGTGGGATCCTGCGGCAGAGCACCTGCTGAGGGGACGGTGATGTTCGCGTTGATTTTGGCATCGATCGCATCCGCGAGCGTGCGGAGCTCGGCCTTGGTCTTGCTTTGGACGCCGGTCAGATCCGCGTTTGTCGTGTTCGCATAAATCGGATTGATATCCGGAAGATCGATGGAATAAACGTTTTTCAGTGTTATTTTGCCCTTGTAGTTCTGACCTGAGATCTCACCGATTCTCTTCAGCGCATTCGCTCCGTCATTGGGCTTGGAGAGGGTGCCGAGATTATAGGTGTTCTCGACAGTATAATTTCCGTCTCCCCAACCGAGTCTCGCGGTGATTCCGGCCGCAAAGCCGTTCTTCTTTCCCGTGTATTCCAAATCGGCGTCATTATAGCAGTTGATGATATCTCCGCTGCCGCCGTTCGAGCCGACAATACCGGCAATTGCGCCGTTATACTGTCCCTCCCCAACTACCTTACCGTGGTTAGCCGAGTAGGATATGGAGGCGCCGTTGCCAAGCGCTCCGCAGATACCGCCCGCGAAGGAGCTGGCACTGAGATAAATGGGGGTAACAGTTGCGTAGTTGACAATATACATGGCATCGCTCAACAGTCTGCCGAATACACCGCCCGTGCTGTCGGTAGCGGTAACCTTAACGTCCGCCTTGACAATAATCGAGGAGATCTCGGCAGCCTCAATATAGCCTGCCGCAGCACCCGCATAGCGGCTGGAGACCGCTTTGGTCGTGATATCCGAATCTGCAATCACAAAATTTTTGAAGTAACCGTCGGTGATTACACATCCGAAGAGGCCGCTGTGGGAATCGCCTGTGCCGTCGATTTTGATCCCGGAAACGGTATAGCCCTTTCCGTCAAAGCTTCCCTTGAAGGGGAATTTGCTGCTGCCAATGGGGGTCCATTCGATTTTCGCAAGATCAATGTCCGCACCGAGCACAAAGTGCTTGCCCATGTAAAACTCACCGTTCAACACCTGCTTCGAAAGATAGGCAAGCTGTGCACCGGTTTGAATGACGTAGGGGAAGGATGCCGTTCCGCTTCCGCCGGCAAACGAGGAGGCCACAGATCCGTCCCAAGCACCGGTCGGAGCAGCAGGGGGCGTGCTCGGCACATCGGGTGCTGTCGTCGTCTCGGGTGCAGCCGTCGTCTCGGGTGCAGCCGTCGTCTCGGGTGCAGCCGTCGTCTCGGGCGCAGCCGTCGTCTCGGGCGCGGCCGTCGTCTCGGGTGCAGCCGTTGTCTCGGGCGCAGCCGTCGTCTCGGGTGCAGCCGTCGTCTCGGGTGCAGCCGTTGTTTCGGGAGCGACCGTTGTTTCGGGAGCGACCGTAGTCACGGGAGCGGCCGTCGTTTCGGCCGGGATCGGCTGAAGCGGGGTGTTGCAGCCGGTCAGAAGAAGGGACATAAGCAGAAAGGCACTTATGCCGGCGGTTGTTCTTTTGTTCACGGGAATTTGACTGCCTCCTTTTTCTTTGCCGGAATTGGGTTCCGGCACAAATCGTATTTTTTTGTCGGAAAAGCCCGGAAACCGATCGAATCGTTTTCCGCGAAAACAAAAAGCGGAAAGTTACTCATCATTATTCTAACATAGCAAGCGAAAAAATAGTATTGACAAATCAATATTATATTTGGTATAATCAATACAAGTTAAAGGAAAGGAGAGCACATCATGACGCCGCGTTTTCGACAGATGAATTTTTCGGGCGAGATATCCGAATGGAGACCTGCCTCAATTGGCTGGACGCAGAAGAACTCACAGAGGCTCTTTTTGCTGGTTGGTGAAGAGGATCCGCATCCCCTTTCCTTCCGTGTGCTCGGCTACGATTGCTATGCGCCGGGGCGCCGTGTTGTGCGTTCTGCGCGGCCGTATATCGTGCGATACGTGGTCGGCGGCAAGGGCAGGTTCAACGGGATGCCGATCGAGCGCGGTTCCTGTTACCTTAGTGTCCCGGGACAGAAGTATTCCATCGAGAGCGACGTGAAAGAGCCGCTGGTGCACTATTGGATTGAGCTCAGCGGAAGCAAGGCCCCGCTGTATGTCGAGCGGATGCTCGGATTTATCCAGCCCGGCGTAACGGCTCTTTCGTCAATCGAGCGCTATGAGAGGGTGTTTTCGGAGCTGCTTTTTGACAATCCCGCCGATTACAAAATGTCTACATATTTATATAGTGTATTCTTCCACCTGCTCTCTCTGCATCAGAACGAAACGCGGGAGGAGGATGCCGTGCCGAAGCCGATGCTGATGTATCTGGAGGCGGTGGATTATATCGAGTCGCATCTCAACTGTCAGATCAAGGTGACCGACCTCTGCGACCGCCTGCATATCGTACCCGATTATCTCTATAAAATTTTCAAGCGATACAGCGGTCTGTCTACGCAGGAATACATCATCAACAGCAAAATGCATATGGCAACCAACCTGCTTGCATCTTCCGAATATTCGGTTTCCAGCATTGCGGACATGGTCGGCTACGTCGATCAGGGGCAGTTTGCCAAGGTCTTCCGCCGCGTGCATGGGCTTACCCCGTCCGAATTCAGACGGAAAAAGCTGGGTAAGCAGGAAAACTAAGCACCGCGAAAGAAAAATATCTGCCGAAAAGGAGCTTTGGCAAAAATTGCTTTTTCGGAGCCAAAAATTGCATGTTGACAAAGTATTTCCTTTCTTGGTATAATCAATACAAATTGACCGAAAGGAGGGGCCCTATGCCGCCGCTTTTTACCCGTGTCGATTTTTCGGGGAATTCGACGAAATGGCTGCCGTCATCCGCCGGATGGACGACCGAAAACACGCAAAAACTGCTTTTGATGGCAAAGGACGAGGAGCGTCATCCGCTTGTCGTGCGCAGCTTTGGTTATGAAAAATATCCGATTGGTAAGCGGGTTGTGCGCACGGCGTGTCAGTATATCGTGCGTTACGTGGTCGATGGCCTGGGGACCTTCAACGGCAAGCCGATCGAACGGGGCTGCTGCTACTGCAGCGTGCCCGGCCGGCAATATACCATCGAGAGTGACGACGACGCACCGCTTGTGCAGTATTGGTATGAGCTGGAGGGCGCCCGTGCGCCCCTTTACGTTGAGCGTCTGCTCGGCCCCGGGATGCCGGGTGTCGTTTGGCTGGAGGCGATCGACGAATGTGAGGATATTCTGCACAGTCTCTTGTTTGAACAGAGAAAAAACTGCAAGTTGTCAACCTATATATATAGCGTCTTTTTTCACCTGCTTGCGGTGCATCAGAGCGAAAAGCAGGAGGAGGGGCCGATTCCAAAGCCGATGCTGATGTATCTGGAGGCGGTGGATTATATCGAATCCCATCCCGGAGAGGCAATCCGCATCGGAAGCTTGTGTGACCGCCTGCACATTGTTCCCGACTATCTTTATAAAATTTTTAAGCGCTACAGCGGTTTGTCCACGCAGGAATACATCGTGACCAGTAAGATGAACGCCGCCGCCGCTCTGCTGACCGCAAACGAATATTCGGTGGCCGATGTTGCGGATATGGTGGGCTATGCTGATCAAGGGCAGTTCACCAAGGCCTTCCGACGGGTCTTCGGGGTTACGCCTTCGGAGTTTCGTCGAAAAAAATCAACCATTTAACGCGGATATGTGTACAGAATAGAACAAGAAAAAGAGTATTTTTGCACTTTTTGTATTGATTCGGCACAATCCTGTATTGATTTTGCCGTTGTCCAAAACGGGAGATCGTGATATAGTATATATGGTGTATTATCCCGCGCGGCTAAAGGTGTCCCCTTTTGCGGGAGGATTCCTTTTTTGCCCATCCAAAGCTTGTCACTTTTTCAAAATAACAGACTGCGGTCTTTTATTTAAAATTTCATCTTTTTAAGGAGAAACAGTGATGAAAAAGTTGTTTACCATTATGCTGTCCGCTCTTCTGCTTGCATCGATGATCGTTATGCCCGCTGCGGCTGCCGATCTCAATGACAATGCAGTTCTGTGGCTTGACTTCGAGGGCGCTACCCTGGAAGAAAGACTTGCAGATAAGGCTACCGCCGGCAAGGCTGCCGACAACGCAATCATCGAAGGTGACCTGGTTAAGGTCGAGAACGGTACCGCTTATATTCCTGCGGACGAGTTCAACATTATCCGCGTTCCGGTTACCGACGATACGCTCGTGTTCAACAACATGACCGTTTACTGCCGCGTTAAGATCACCGGTGCTGCAATCACCTACGGTCCTGACATTTACGAGATTCCGAAGCATCTGCGTATTTTTGCCGATGCAAGCGCAGTTGAGGGTCTGACCACCTTCACCAGCCGCCTGATGTGCGACTCCAAGAAGAAGGTTGCGCACGCCGGCTTTATCTATTCCGATCCCACTGAATGGATGCACATTGCACAGACCATCACCTATGCTGACGGTCAGGTTTCGGGCAGCGTATTCCTTTCCACCGACGGTGTAAACTACACTGAGTTCACCGGCGCATACGAAGGCGCATATGCCGATCTGGCTGCTCAGATCAACCTCGGTAAGACCGATAACGGTAATGACGAGAACCGCGGTATGAACATGGAGATCGACGATTTCCGTATCTACAACAAGGTTCTGACCATCGAAGAGGTTTCCTCGATCTCTGATATGGTTCCCTCCGCAGGCACCGGATCCGCTCCTGCAGGCACCGTAGCTCCCACCGTTGACACCACTGCCGCTCCTACGGTTGACACCACTGCCGCTCCTACGGTTGACACCACTGCAGCTCCCAC
>JAZNCR010000109.1:0-3417 GCA_045587605.1 Eubacteriales bacterium | reverse complement strand
CGGGAGCAAGCCCCCGCCCTACGACAAAATCGCTCGGCTTGCGCGCCTCAAAATGAAGCATCCGCAGGGACGGAAGTTCCTGCGGATGTTTTGTTATTATTGATTAATGCTTCGGTTGACCGCCGAGAAGAGGGCGTTGATGGACGAGGCAATAATATCGTCATGGACGCCCGCACCCCAAACGGTGTCACCGTTCTCGAGCTTGATGCTGACATAGGTCACCGCCTGCGAGGACGAGCCCTTGGTCAGCGCGTGCTCGGTATAGGTCAGATCCGAGAAATTGATGTTGAGCTGACGCTTGATGGCATTGCTGACCGCATCCAGGGGACCGTTGCCCTCCGCGTGCAGAGCCTTGATACGTCCCTCAATCTCGACGGCCAGCGTTACGCTGACGGTCGGCTTGCGCTCGAACTGATAGTCAAGCAGCTTGATATGATCGTTGATATTGACGTAAAGCTCCTTGAAAACGGCAAGCACACCCTCGGGAGCAAGCTCGGCGTGCGCCTCATCCGAGAGCCGCTTAACGGCATATCCCACGTCCTCACGCATCAGCTTGGGCAGAACGTAGCCGTAATTATGCTCAAGCAGATAACCGATGCCCCCCTTTCCCGACTGGGAATTGATGCGAATCACATCGGTCTCGTAGACGCGGCCGACGTCTGTCGGATCAATGGGCAGATACGGCACGCTCCAGGTGTCGGCTCCCTGCTCCTCACGCCACTGCATCCCCTTGGCGATCGCATCCTGATGCGAGCCCGAGAAGGCGGCAAAAACCAGCTTGCCCGCATAGGGCTGACGGTCGTAGATCGGCATACGGGTGACCTGCTCGTAAAGTTCGGCAATCGCGGGAAGATCTGAGAAATCAAGCCCCGGATCGATGCCGTGCGCATAGAGATTGAGTGCCAGGGTCACAAGGTCGGCATTGCCCGTGCGCTCACCGTTGCCGAAGAGCGTCCCCTCCACGCGGTCAGCCCCCGCAAGCAGGCCAAGCTCCGCATCGGCCACAGCACAGCCGCGGTCGTTGTGCGGATGGAGCGAAACCACGACGGCATCCCGATAGGGCAGATTTTCGCACATATATTCCACCTGATCGGCGTAAACGTGCGGCGAGGAAAGCTCAACCGTCACGGGCAGATTGATGATCGCAGGCCGATCGGGCGTCGGCTGCCAGACGTCCAGCACCGCACGACAGACCTCAAGCGCAAACTCGGGCTCTGTCCCGGTGAAGGACTCGGGCGAATATTCGTAGCGGTACTCGGCACCCGTCTCGGCCGCAATTTGCGCAAAGAGCCTTGCCCCTTCGACGGCAATTCCGAGGATCTCCGCCTTGGACCGGCGAAACACCTGCTCGCGCTGTGCCGTTGAGGTCGAATTATAGAGATGCACAATGGCATTCTTGCAGCCGTCAAGTGCCTCGAAGGTACGGCGGATAATATGCTCCCTGCTCTGCGTCAGCACCTGCACCGTCACGTCGTCGGGAATCAGGTTCTGCTCGATCAGCGTGCGAAGGAAGGTATATTCGGTCTCGGAAGCGGCCGGGAACCCAACCTCAATTTCCTTGAAGCCGATTTTGACGAGCAGACGGAAAAAATCAATCTTCTCCTCCAGCGTCATGGGGATCATCAGCGACTGGTTGCCGTCGCGAAGGTCAACCGAGCACCAGGTCGGCGCCTTGTCAATATAATTTTTCTCCACCCATCTGCGGGCAGGATTTTTTACGGGATAGAACTGTCGGGTGTATTTTTCTACGTTGCGCATAACCGTCCGCCTTATGCGATTTCCGCGATCACTTCAACCTCGACGAGGGCACCGCGGGGAAGGTCGCACACGGCGACGCAGCTGCGTGCGGGCGCGGAGGCAATGTATTTGCCGTAAACCGCGTTAAATGCGGCAAAATCGGCCATATCGGCAAGGAAACAGGTCGTCTTGACCACACGGTCAAATGAAGTTCCCGCGGCGGCAAGCACAGCGGCCAGATTCTGCATAACCTGCTCGGCCTGCGCCGTCACGTCCTTCCCCACCATTTCTCCGCTGACGGGATCGAGCGGGATCTGCCCGGAGGTGTAAAGCATATTGCCGACCCGAACAGCCTGTGAATACGGCCCAATGGCCGCAGGAGCATTCGGCGTGGAAATTTTTTCAGTCATGATGATTCTCCCTTCTGCCGCAATCACAGCGGCATACGAAATGTATCCGGGCTTTTCTTTTATATTTGTCATTATAACATTCGCCACATTTTTTGTCAAGGAATTTCGCCTTTCTTCTCCCCGACACCGAGCAAGCGCAAACGGGACTGCTGCAAAAGCAACAGCCCCGTTTTGAAATCGGCGATCGCGGATCAGCGGATACCGTAGTTCTCAATAATATAGTCCATATCCTTATCGCCTCTGCCCGAGAGGCAAATGAGCACCGAGCCCTTGCCCATCTCGCGGGCAAGCTTCATGCCGTAGGCAACGGCGTGCGCGCTCTCGATGGCGGGAATAATGCCCTCAAGGCGGGAGAGCGTGAAGAATGCGTCGATGGTCTCATCGTCGTTGATGACGTCGTATTTGACGCGGCCGAGATCGTGCAGGAACGCGTGCTCGGGGCCGGAGGACGGATAGTCAAGACCGCTTGCAACCGAGTAAACGGGGGCGGGATCGCCCTTCTCATCCTTGAGCATAATGCTGTTAAAGCCGTGCATAACGCCCTCCTCACCGTACTGCAGGCTGGCGGCGTGATCGCCAAGCTTGGTGCCGCGGCCGAGCGGCTCGATGCCGTAGATATCGACGGGATCGTTGAGGAAGCCCGAGAACATACCCATCGCATTGGAGCCACCGCCCACGCAGGCAACGACGGCGTCGGGCAGCTCACCCGTCATCTCCACAAACTGCTCTCTCGCCTCGATGCCGACGATGCTCTGGAAATCGCGCACCATCATCGGGAAGGGATGCGGGCCGACGACCGAGCCGATGCAGTAGATGCAGTCCTTATATTCGCGGGAATACGCGTCAAAGGCCGCGTCGACCGCTTCCTTGAGGGTTGCCAGACCGTGTGTGACCTCAATGACGTTCGCACCGAGAATCTTCATGCGCGCCACGTTGGGCGCCTGCTTCTGAATGTCGACCGAGCCCATGTAGATGTCACACTCAAGACCGAAATATGCGGCGGCGGTAGCCAGCGCAACGCCGTGCTGACCCGCACCCGTCTCGGCGATGACCTTCTTCTTGCCCATATACTTGGCCAGCAGAGCCTCGCCCATGCAGTGATTGAGCTTGTGCGCACCGGTGTGGTTGAGGTCCTCGCGCTTGACGTAAAGCTGGACGTTGCCGATCGAGCCCGAGAGGCGCTCAAGATAGGAGATGGGGGTCGGTCTGCCCTGGAACTCGCGGCGGATGCGGCGCAGCTCGCTGATAAAGCGGCGGGATTTGCAGATGG
>JAZNCR010000108.1:0-6717 GCA_045587605.1 Eubacteriales bacterium | reverse complement strand
CTCGATCCCGATCAGGCCTATCTCAACTATCTCTGCCGGGACAGGATTCATATGCTGCCCAACGGCTGGAACAAGGAACCGATGCCCCTCCCGTGCGAGGGGCCGAAGAACATCGTTCACTACGCACTTTACAAAAAGCCGTGGCAGTACGATGACGTGACCGACGGCGAGTTCTTTTGGCATTACGCAAAGCAGTCGCCCTTCTATCGGCGAATCATGCGGAGCAGAGATGCGTTCGGCGATGCGGAAAGGGCAAAAAAGGAGGCCGCGGCGAGGGAGATTCTCGCACACGCCACCCTGATCGCCGAATCGGACTACACCTTTGCAAAACAGATTGTCGGAGGTTGAAGCAGATGGAAAAATCCGCACACAAAACAGAGCTGCTCCGTCGGATTGCCGAGCTTGAGGAAAAAGAGCTGTGGCATCTCGACGTTGAAGACGATCCCGAAACCTATCCGCTCATGCCCGACGGGATAGACTATCTCAACCAAAAATGGGCAAGCAAAATCAAAACCAAAATTGCCAATTTCTTTGGGGCGCGCTTCTTTGACAAAATGATTGCCGACAAACGGCTCATCATCAAAGAAGTGCGCGGCATTGAGAATTTCACCGCCGTCAAGGGCGGTCGAATTGTCACCTGCAACCATTTCAGCGTCGGAGACAACTACGCCGTATGGGTAGCACTCCGTGATCACATGAACGGCAGACTGCTCTACAAGGTGATCCGCGAGGGAAACTACACCAATCCGCCCAAGCCCTTCGGGCTCTTTATGCGGCATTGCAATACGCTTCCCCTCTCGAGCCAAAGCTCAACCATGATCAAATTCATGCGTGCCGTGGCCGAGCTTTTGCGGCGCGGTGAAACGATTCTGATTTATCCCGAACAGGGAATGTGGTGGAACTACCGCAAGCCCCGCCCCATGCAGGACGGCGCATTTTCGCTCGCGGTACGGAACAGAGCTCCCGTCGTGCCGATTTTCATCACCATGGAGGACACCGATATTCCGGACGGCGACGGCTTTTTCGTTCAGGCATATACCCTGCACATTCTGCCCGCAATTTACCCCGACGAAGCACGCCCGCGCGCCGAGGCAAAGCGCATGATGCAAGAGCAAAATTATGCGGCGTGGGTAAGGGTTTACGAGGAATTTTACGGGAAACCCCTGGTCTACGGTGAATCATGAAGCTCTATCTTACCGTCATCGGCTCCGCGATGATCATCATCTCTGCAGCCAATATTATGTTTCATACGGCATCGTCCGTCTATATCATCCTTGCAGTTGTCCTATGTACGGCACTGCAGTTTGCACTCGACGGCATGATTGCCATTCTGATTAACAAAATGCCGGACGGGTGGTTCGCCGTCGACAATCCGGCATACAACGTATCCGAAGCGGAAAAGAGACTTTACCGCACGTTACGGGTGAGGCGCTGGAAGGATAAGGTTTGGGAGCTCGGTGGGCTTGGCGGCTTCAGTAAAAAGCACCTGTCCGATCCGAAAGACCCCGAATATATAGAAAAATTCATCATTGAATGCAACAAGGGCGTACTGACGCACAGACTGTCCTATCCGATTGGCTTTCTGCCGATGCTGTTTATGCCGAGCGTATGTGCCTTCTCCATCGCTCTTCCCGTAGCGATCGTCAATTTGCTTTTGAACATTCTGCCGACACTTGTGCTGCGCTATAACACGCCGAAGCTCAAAGCACTGCTGCGGCGAATGCAGAGCAAATCCGCTTTGTGCAAAAACCGATAACATACGAATGGGGTGCCGCGCAGCTAAGCGCGGCACCCCTCGGTCTGAAGCGGCAGCGGATGCCGTCGCTTTCGGATTTACAGCAAAACTTCTTTATTGGTTCCGTAAAAAATATCACTTCGATTGCTGATCAGCGCGAAAAATTCCTCCAATCGAATCCAATAATCGGGGCGATAGTCCATTTCATAAGAATGCCCCCATATGTAAAATATCTGCGGCGTCTTGGGATCAAGATCGACAAATTGCTCTCCCAGACGCATGAGATGATCAAAATCCAAATGAAAGGCACTGGGATTGAATCGGTACAAATTATCCTGCGGATCAAAGCAATTGCTGCAGGTGGTGGTGCGGCAATATTTTACGCCCGTATTTTCGCGGATAATTTGTGCTGCGCGGTCATCATTGTTGATCCCCCCGCCGGGATATGCCATTCCAACGACTTCATATCCTACCAACTCGGACAGATTTAAGCGGTCTTGCTCCACTTGGCGTATGATCTCAGCATCCTCCACACGAGTGAGATTCGGATGGGTTAACGTATGCACTGCCACTTCGTGTCCTTCATACACACTTTTTACGTCGTCAGGGTGGATTTTATAATGTGCGATTGGCTGATTTTCTCTCCGCAGTATCCTATTTTTCCCCAATAATTCCGAGTTAAGATTAAACGTGCATTTCAAGCCGTATTTGTTAAGCAAGGTAATCAATCTGATATCTTGCGTAACGCCGTCATCATAGCTGAAGGTAAGTGCCTTCAGCTTGTTGCTGTTGCGCATATGTACACCTTCCTTTATTTTTAATATTTTTATTTTTAATCGATGCAAGCTTCTTTTTGTTTCCGCCTCAGGCGCGCGTCTCGTCAATCACGGCATCCACGTCCTTCACGGCGCAGATATTGAAGGCGAATTTTTGGTTTTTCTTGCTTTCATCGCATAAATAATAGCTTTTCTCAGCATTTTTCCGCATTGCCTTTTTCACGGCAACCTCGCGCTCGGAGGAATCGGTAATCATGCCGCCCTCGGTATAGCCTCTGCTGGAGAAAAAGAAAAGATTGGCGTTGACGGTTGAGACAAATCGCTCTGCCTCTCTTCCGACGTAGGCAACCGAATGGGCAAGCAGAAGTCCGCCGGTGCAGTAGTTTTTCACGTTCCGCTCGCCGAGCAGCATGGAGGTTTTGGGACTGTTCGTCACGACGATAACGTGATCATGGCGGGCAATATACGGAATCAGATAAGCCGCCGTTGAGGAAGCATCGAGAAAAATCACGTCTCCGTTGGTGATATATTCAGCCGCCTTCTGCGCAATTGCACGCTTTGCCGAGTTGTTCTGCCCCTCTCGAAACATGAGCGGAATTTCGGCGTCGGATGCCGATCTGAGAATAACGCCGCCGTGCGTGCGCTTCACCTTTCCCTGCTGCTCAAGAATGCTCAGATCCCGGCGAATGGTCGGCTGGCTGACGTAAAGCATCTCTGCCAGCTTCGTCACGCTGATGCTGCGGTTTTGCTCAAGAACCCCGAGAATTTCCTGTTGTCTCTCCAGATTGTACATCATGCACCCCCTTTCGTTTTCTTTCGTTTCTGATCGATCATAATTATATTGTGTGATTTTTCCTCAAAATGGCCGCCAAGCATTGCGTTTTGCTTTCGTTTGCTTTATTATAACACAAACGCAAGCAAAAAGAAAGAGGGAATTCGCATGAAACCCCAAAATATGAAATGTGCAAATTTATACGGTGTCGGAGACCTCCGTTATACGGAAATCCCGCTGCCCGAATGTGCGGACGACGAGGTTTTGGTCGCCGTGCGCTGCTGTGGGATATGCGGCAGCGACATTCCACGTGTCTTCACGCACGGAACGTATCATTTTCCCACCGTGATCGGACACGAGTTTTCGGGCGTTGTGGTTGAGGACAAAGCGGGCAGGCTGATCGGTCAGCGCGTGGCGGTATTCCCGCTTCTGCCCTGCTTTTCCTGTGAGGCCTGTCAGAACGAAAATTATACCGCCTGCGCAAATTACGATTATTACGGCTCTCGCCGCAACGGCGGCATGGCCGAGTATATCGCCGTCAAGCGCTGGAATCTGGTCCCGCTTCCCGATTCCATCGGCTACGACGTCGGCGCAATGTGCGAGCCGATTTCGGTCGCACGGCACGCGGTCGGAAAGCTTCGGATACAGAACGGAGAAGCGCTGCTCATTTCGGGTGCGGGTCCCATCGGCATCATCGCCGGCCAGTGGGCGAAGGCCGCCGGCGCGGGAGAGGTTTACTACTTTGACATTGATCGGCGAAAAACCGAATTTGCCGAATCACTCGGCTTCCGCACCTACGATGGGAAGGCCGTCATTGACTGCGCAATCGAGGGAACGGGGCATGGCGACGCACTTGAAGGCTGTCTCTCGGCGGTGCGCGCGGCAGGCAGAATCGTGCTGATGGGAAATCCCGCGGGAGATATCCTTCTTCCGCAAAAAACATACTGGCAGATTCTGCGCCGGGAGCTGACCCTCTGCGGCACATGGAACTCCGCATACGGTGAGGAGCTTAACGATTGGCGCGAGAGCATTCGCGCGCTCGCTGACGGGACGATCGACGTCACACCGCTGATCACGCACAAATATCCGCTCCGTGACGCTTACGCCGCGCTTGACATGATGCGCACACGCACCGAATTCTATCAGAAGGTCATGATCACACTGAACGACGAAGAATTGACAAAATAATCAGGAGGACTCCCTGTATGAACGCTCCGAAAATCTCCCCCTCTGTGATGTGCGCCGATTTTCTTCGGCTCGGCGAGACGCTGTCCGAATTTGCACGGCTCGGCATCGAATATCTGCACGTTGACATTATGGACGGACACTTCGTGCGCAACTTTACGCTCGGCACCGATTTTGTCAGGACACTGAAGGCCGCATCCGATATTCCGCTTGACCTGCATCTGATGGTCGAGCGGCCGGAGGATTGCCTCGATTGGTTTGCATTCGGTGAGGGGGATTACGTTTCGGTACACGCCGAATCAACCCCACATCTGCAGAGAGTGCTGTCCGCCATTCGCGAGCGGGGGGCGAAACCGATGGCCGCCATCAATCCCGCGACGCCGATGGATATCCTTGCGCCCGTGCTTGACGACATCGACGGCATTCTCGTGATGACGGTAAACCCCGGCTTTGCGGGGCAAAAGCTGGTTCACTCCACGCTCAAAAAAATCACCGGCCTGCGGCAGCTCCTTGACCGAAACGGATATGAACGGATCGAGATCGAGGTTGACGGCAACGTCAGCTTCGATAACGCATCCCTGATGCGGGAGGCAGGCGCAAATATTTTCGTTGCGGGGACGTCAAGCGTATTCCGCCCCGAGCTCTCACTTGAAGCGGGAATTGCCGAGCTGCGCAAACGGATCACATAACGCATTGCTAAACCGAAAGCCGCCCCGTTGGCTGCCCACCCCTGCAAAAGACACTCACATCCCCGTAGGGGTGACCTACGGTGCGATGTCGGTCACATATCGAGCGCGCCATGCAGCTGCGCTACTCCCCCGAGGAGGACCGCACCGAAATACTCAAGCTGCTCTTCGGCTCGCTCTGCATTGAAATGTCCACCGCGCTCAACCTTACCGTTGACAATCAGCTCCGTACCCTCGGCGGTCTCAAGATGAACAATTTCGCCACGGTATTCAAGAGCATGGAAAAGCCCAACACCACGCTGGTTGCAAACTACGTCAAATCCTTCACCGGCGAATAATCACACAAGCCAGTCCCTGTTTGCTCGGGAGCGAACAGGGACTATTTTTCGAAATACAGCACCAATAATACGGATTTGGCAAAAAAATATATTGATTACACCTAAAAAAACAAAAAAGGATATGATATAATGGTAAGTAAAGAAAAGGGAGGGCTGACTATTCTCCGTTTGTACCGGTTTTCCCCTATCGTGAAAGGAGCCATTATGAAAAGATTCACCGCAATTTTCCTTACCCTTCTGATGCTTGTGGGTGCGCTTGCCGCCTGCGGCACAACACCCACCCCCTCGGTCGATACGACCGTACCGGGTGTGACGACCGCTGCACCCGCCGAGGGAGAATCCACCCCCGCAGAAACCGAAAAGGCAGAGCCCAAGCCCTACAAGCCGGTCGAAATCGAGCTTCCTGCCGATCCGAATCTGCTCTATAACGGCATTCGCCTCCCCGAGGTATGGCCACCCGAAAATATTTCAAGCAAGGCTTTCACCGAGATCCCCGTTCCCTATCTTAAAGAGGCAGACAAGGGAGGAAACCATCCCGACGTCGTGGACATTGACGTGGGACGTCAGCTTTTCGTTGATGATTTTCTGATTGAAAAAACCGATCTCACCTCCACCCCGCACAAGGCGGTCAAATATGAGGGCAACCCCGTGCTCACCTTCCCGGGCAACGGTACCAACCTCAAGCACGGTGCTATCCTCTACAACGCCGAAAAGCAGGTCTATGAAATGTTCTGGAATGGCAGCGGCGGTAAGCTGATGTATCTTTCCAGCAAGGATGGCATCAAGTGGAATCAAGCGGATGCCTATCCCGTTCTCGTTTCCCCGAACGGCGGCGGCTACATGAGCGTTGTGTACAACGAAACGCCCGACGCAGCCAACCCCCGTTACCTCTGCCTGATCCGCTATTCCAACGGTATCTGGGACAGACTCGACCCGAATGCCAAGGATCACGAGCACTTCCCTGCCGATATCTATTATTCGGATAACGGACAAACCTGGCGACTTTTGACCAACGAAGCCCCCACCTCGGGCGACGCGACGTCGATGATCTACAATCCCTTCCGCCGAACCTGGATCTTCAGCCTGCGCAAGAACTATTCTCCCTTCACGCGCTGCCGCGACTACGTGGAATGTCAGGACATTCTTGACGTTGCCGATTTTCATGCACTTGATCGCGTATTCTGGCTGCGGGCAGATTCGAAGGACCTGCGCGACGAGAGCCAGC
>JAZNCR010000107.1:0-3001 GCA_045587605.1 Eubacteriales bacterium | reverse complement strand
AATCGCGCCTGCCGTCAGTGCGGTAAGCAGGGCGACAGCATAACCGATCGGTCTCGCAAAGGGCTCGGGATCGGGCTGTGCATAGGCAATGGCAGTCCCGAGAAAAAGCAGAACAGCCCCCACCGCACAGGCAATGAGCGAACCGAAAAAGGATGCGCGCAGAACCGACAGAATACCCGTCCCCGGAGATACGTCCTCGCGGCGCGCCGCCGAACGGGCGGAGGTATAACGCCCAGATCTCTGCTTTTTCGTCTTTAACATGGCAAAATCTCCCTTCACAGCGTCATGCTTCATGCTATGCGCCATGCGGGAGATTTATGCCTTTTGATCCTTGATTATTTTGCGGCGTCTTCCGCGTGAACGTCGATCTGGCGGACTGCCCACTTGTGAATACGGATCTTGGTCCGGTCACGGGTGGTCTCAAGCACCAGCGTGTTCGTTTCTTCGTTGATGGCAACAACGGCACCGATGATACCGCCGATGGTGGTGATCTCATCCCCGACCTTGAGCGAGTTGCGCATCTCGTTCGTCTCGCGCTCCTGCTTTTTCTGTGGACGGATCATAAAGAAGTACATCGCGGCAATGACCACCGCGAACATAACGATCGTACCAAGCGAGCCCATCAGCGGATTGCCGGCGGCTTCTGCACCTGCAGTCAGAACAAAGGAAAACATTGCTTTAACCTCCATGATTTTTACATTACATTTTTATATTATACAAGAGTCGCATGACAAATGCAAGGGGAAATTGTAAATTCGAAGAATTTTATTCTTTCTCCTCGTTTTTCGAGAGATCAAGCTCGGGCGCAATCCGATGCCGAACACCCGCAAGCGGGTTTTGCTCCATGGCATTTTCCATCTGCGCGTCGCTGATATGGGTGTAGATCTGCGTGGTATTGAGCTGTGCGTGACCGAGAATATCCTTGAGCACGCGGACGTCCACGCTGCCCGATTGATACATCAAGGTCGCAGCGGTATGCCGCAGCTTATGCACCGAGTAGTGACGGCTCTCGAGTCCTGCACGGTCAAGATATTTGTAAACTACCCACTGCACCGTTTTGGTGCTGATGCGCTGATACCGCCCCGACAGAAACAGCGCGGGACTCGGCTTTGCGTCGGCATTTTTCGGGATACGGTGGGGGAGATAACCGGTGATGGCCGATCGGCAGGCTTCGTTGAGATAAATGATTCGCTCCTTGTTTCCCTTACCGATGACCCGCATTGAGCGGAGGTCGCGGTCAATATCGTTGAGATTGATGCCGACAAGCTCGGAGAGCCGCATACCGCAGTTGAGAAAAAGGGTGACCATGGCATAGTCCCGCTCGCGCGTCTTCGATTCGGTATCGGTGACAATTGCGTTTAAGAGTGACAGGCTTTCGTCAAGTGTCAGCACCTTCGGAAGCGATTTTTTCGGGCGCGGGGATTCAATATCGGCGACCGGGTTTTTCTCAAGCAGACCGCGCTTGACGGTCAAAAACTTAAAGAAGGCCTTGAGTGCCGAGAGCTTCCTCGCCTTTGCCGCCCACAGATTTGCACGGACGTCCGAGGTATACATCAAAAATTCATATACCTGCTCGGTCGTGATCCCCCGAATTTCCTCGGTCGAATAATCGCGGATATCAAGCTCGGTAAATTCATCCGACGACGGATCAATCCCAAGCTCCTTTGCGCGAAGAAACCGGAAAAAGGTGCGCAGATCAAGCACGTATTCGTCCACCGTTTTGGACGAGCATCCCTGAATGACCAGCTTATAGCGGGCAAAATCCGCAGCCAACTGCGGCATTTGCGCCAGATCCACATTCTGTGCCATGCGTAACCTCCAAAGCTACAGATTTTATCATGCGAGAAAATCGATAATCCGATCCATTGTGTGCACACGGTATTTAACGGGCACCTCGGTGTCGGCATAATATCCGTCCGGATCAAAGAGACATCCGTCGATGCCGGCGTTGATGCCCGCCGCAATGTCAATGTCGCGGTCGCCGATCATCAATGCCTCCGCGGGATCGATCCCGTTTCGCGCGCAAAGTGCCAAAAGTGCCGCGGGGGCAGGCTTGCGCGGGAAATCCTCATCTCCCGTCATCAGATCGGTAAAGTGCGCTCTTATCCCAAGCGCGGTCAGATAGTCGGATACGACGCCGCCCGTATGCGTATAGACGAAGCAGCGTATTCCGCGCGCGCCCGCCGTGTCAAGAAGTGCACGAACGCCGGGGCATAGCCTGCATCGGTCAAAAACGATGGTATCGTAATATGCATACATATCCCGGAGCAGCTCCTCCGCGGAAGATGCCTCGGCGGCATACTTCCTTGCCGCATGGCCAACCGATATTTTGAGCTCCCGCATCGTTTCGGTCTCGGACGCCGCTATCCCATGCAGGCGAAGGGCGTGCTGAAGGGCCTCGTTGAGCAGCGGATAGGAATCTCCGAGCGTACCGTCATAGTCAAAAATCAGATTCTTGTACATTGCTCCTCCAAAGAGAAAACGTCTGTTCGGACAACGTCGGAAATTGCCGCCGAGCAGACGTTTTCGTCTGATTCAATTATAGCGTAATACGCATCGGTTGTCAACCGCTTTTTTATTTCTTGGTACCGTTCTTCGGTGCATTGCCGTGCTGATGATAGCTGACCCCGAAGAGGCCGAGAAGGCGGAAATTATGCAGTCCGCCGAGATAGGCAAGCGTCGAGGTGACGAGTGCCGGGAGAATGATGGCCAAATAAGGCCATGCATAGGAATTGAGAGGCGCGCCTGCGACGTCGACGGTAAGCAGGCCCGTGTACATTCCCTCAAGCAGAAGTGCCGCGGTACGGGCAAGTCCCGCCGTTTTCGCACCCGCCGCAAAGGCCGAGCCGCCAAGCACAAGTGCGGCAAGGATGAAATTGGGCAGGTTTGCCCAAAGAGACATATACAGCCCGCGCAGGGGGGATGCCTTAGCGCGCCCCGCGTCAACGCGGATTTTATCCGCCGCGCCGACCTCCCACGTCATCGTATAAATGAGGAAAAG
>JAZNCR010000106.1:0-3194 GCA_045587605.1 Eubacteriales bacterium | reverse complement strand
CTGATACTCGTCAACCGCTTTGATCACCGCGGTCAAAAAGAGCAGAAACTGTGCGTTTTCATAGGGTGTTTTGCCGGGGTCAAGCAAATTCACACCGGTGTCGGTCGAAAGCGACCAGTTATTGTGCTTGCCCGAACCGTTCACGCCCTGGAAGGGCTTTTCGTGCAGAAGACAGATCAGACCGTGACGCTGCGCAACGTTCTTCATGACCTCCATGGTCAGCTGGTTCTGGTCAACAGCCAGGTTGGTTGTGGTGTAGATGGGCGCCATCTCATGCTGTGCGGGCGCGGCCTCGTTGTGCTTGGTCTTGGAGAGAATGCCCAGCTTCCACAGCTCCTCGTCGAGCTCCTTCATATACGCAGCGATGCGGGGCTTGATGGCACCGAAATAGTGGTCGTCCATCTCCTGTCCCTTCGGCGGGCGCGCACCGAACAGCGTGCGGCCGCAGAAGAAGAGGTCCTTGCGCTGCTCCCAAAGCGCGCGATCAACCAGAAAATATTCCTGCTCGGGACCGACGGTGGTCACAACGCGGCGAACCCCTTCATTGCCGAAGAGCTTGATCACACGGAGTGCCTGATCGCCGACCGCCTCCATGGAACGGAGAAGGGGCGTTTTCTTATCGAGAATCTCTCCGCCGTAGGAGCAGAAGACACAGGGGATACAAAGCGAACCGTCCTTGATAAAGGCATAGGAGGTCGGGTCCCAGGCCGTATAGCCGCGCGCCTCAAAGGTCGCGCGCAGACCGCCCGAGGGAAAGGAGGACGCATCCGGCTCACCCTTGATGAGCTCTTTGCCCGAAAATTCCATAATGACGCGGCCATCCGAGGTCGGGGCAATAAAGCTGTCGTGCTTCTCTGCCGTAATTCCCGTCATCGGCTGGAACCAATGGGTATAGTGGGTCGCTCCCTTCTCGAGTGCCCAGTCCTTCATTGCCGCCGCCACGCTGTTGGCAACCGCAATATCCAAATCCTTCCCTGCCTCAATGGTCTTGTGCAGAGATTTGTAAACGTCCTTGGGCAGACGCTCACGCATGACCTCGTCATTGAATACCATGCTGCCGAACAGTTCGGGAACTCTCTGTGCCATAATCGATAAGCCTTTCCGCGCGTTTCCCGCGCAAAGATAGTAATCAAAAGCCAAGGTGCTGCAGCCGGGATATGCCCAACCGCAGCACCAAACTGTGTTTCGTATTATAGCAGACATTCCGCATTTTGTCAAGAGAAACGGCGAAATTTATCGCAATCGCCGCGCTCGGGGCCGATTATTCGAGATCAAGCTCCAAGGAGGCGTCAAGCGCATCGGGCACATAGCGTCCGTTTTTCTTCCGCTGTCTGACACATTCGGTCAGCAGATACTCAATCTGTCCGTTCACCGAACGAAAATCATCCTCGGCCCAGGCGGCGAGGGCGGCATAGAGTGCGGGAGAAAGTCTGAGCGGAATCTGTTTTTTCTCGTTATCCCGCATATCAATACAGGCTTCCCGAATTGACAATCGGCTGCGCATCGCGATTACCGCAGAGAACAACCAGCAGATTCGAAACCATCGCCGCCTTGCGCTCCTCGTCCAGCTTCACCGTATCGTTTGCGCTCAGCCGCTCCAGTGCCATCTCTACCATACCGACCGCGCCGTCCACAATCATCTTGCGCGCATCAATGATGGCAGAAGCCTGCTGACGCTGCAGCATTACGGCCGCAATTTCGGGCGCATAAGCAAGATTGGTAATCCGTGCCTCCACGATCTCGATGCCCGCATCGTCAACACGGCTCTGGATCTCCGCTCTGATCCGAGCGGCAACGATATCACTCGAGCCGCGCAGACTGCCGTCGTCAGCAACGCCGTCCCCCGTCGTATCCACACCGGGAGCTACGTCGTAAGGATAGAGGCGCACGATATTGCGCAGTGCGCTGTCACACTGCAGGGAAAGGTATTCCTTATAGTTATCCACGTTGAAAACCGCCTTTGCCGTATCCACAATCCGCCAGGTTACGGCGATACCGATCTCGACGGGGTTGCCGAGGCAGTCGTTGATCTTCTGCTTATTGTTGTTGAGCGTCATGACCTTCAGCGAAAGCTTTTTGTTGACCATTTCCACACTGCCCGCAGTGCCCGACGCACTGATCACCGCATCCGCCACCGACTTGACGTCTCCGCTCTGGTTGAGCTTGGTCTTAGCGGCGGGATTAACCGCCGAGCAGAAGGGGTTGACAAAATAGAAGCCCTCGCCCTTGATCGTACCGACGTAGCGGCCGAACAGAGTCAGCACAAGCGCCTCCTGCGGCTTGAGAATCTTCAAGCCGGGCAATACAATCCAGCCAAGGCAAAGATAAACTGCGCAGATAATCATCAAGGGAATACCGAGCGATGAGCCCAGCGCGGTGGATAAAATCGCACCTGCCGTGGCGGCAAGATAGCCAAGGATGGTCAGGACAAGAACAGCCATACCGTTTTTGCGTCCCGTGAGAATCTTTTCTTCCATAGTAGTGCCTCCTGAATATCATTTGTTTCAGCATACGCAATGCTTGATATCAATATGATATCATATAGAATCTCCTTTGTCAATCACTTTTTCTATTTTTTTCATTTTTCTTGACACCGCGTCAAAGTTCATATATAATAAATATATATGTAAAATATAACATCCGGAGGATATATAAATGAGCTATACCAAGCATCTCTTTGAAAATCCGCACGGCCACAATCTGCCGTATCTGAAATACACCCCCAAGGAAATGCCCGAAGGCGGTTATCCCCTGATCGTATTTATGCACGGCTACGGCGAGCGCGGCCCGGCTGACGGCTCGCTGGTGGACAAGATCGCCAATTACGGTATTCCGAAGCAGTTTGCAGAGGGCAAGGAATTCCCCTGCATGATCGTTGCTCCCCAGTGCCCCGACGACAACTTCTGGCCCAGCTTTATGGAATCGCTCAACCGCTTCCTTGACTACATCATTGCAGAAAACCCCATCAATACCGACCGCATCTATCTGACCGGTATGTCCATGGGCGGCAGTGCAACCTGGACGTGGGCAATGGGCAGACCCGAGTGCTTTGCCGCTATCGCCCCCGTTTGCGGCGAGGGTATCTCCTGGTACGGCGATGTTCTGGCCAATATGCCCGTTTGGGCCTTTCACGGCGATATCGACCATCGCGTTCTGCCCCACACCAGCCTTGACGTGGTTTCCCGCATCAACAA
>JAZNCR010000105.1:0-5212 GCA_045587605.1 Eubacteriales bacterium | reverse complement strand
ATGTATCCATGCCCAGTCTTCTCAAACGGGAGAAAGGCTTTCCGAAATTTGTTCGGCATGTCAACAAAAGTATACCTTTGTTTACAAGCCAAATGATAAGTAAAAGCCCCTTTATCCCGAAATGCTCGGGGATGCTTAAGGGGCTTTTTGCAAAACGCCCCTTAAACGGGGTTCGGGGCAGTGCCCCGGAATTCACCTCGGGAGGAACGCCCGGGAAAGGAGGAAGCCGATGTTATCGGTTGTATATGCCGCCGGTCTTGCCGGTGTTGACGGATTTCTTGTAACGGTTGAGTGCAGCTCGGCCGAGCGTATTCCGCAATTTGAGCTGGTCGGGCTCCCCGACGCGGCGGTCAGAGAAGCCAAGGAACGTGTCCGCGCGGCCATTGAAAACAGCGGTATCCCCTTTCCGGATATGGCACTCACGCTGAATCTTGCCCCGGCCGACCGCCGAAAGGAGGGCGCGGCCTACGATGCGGCAATTGCCATCTCGATTCTGCGCTGTGCGGGTGCTTTTCCTGCCGAATACCCGCTGGAGAGTGCCTGCATGATCGGTGAGCTTTCGCTGTCCGGCGAGCTTCGCCCGGTGCGCGGTGTGCTTTGTATGTGCCTTGCAGCCCGTGCGGCGGGCAAAACCGAGATCTTTGTTCCCGCGGCAAACGCCGCAGAGGCCGCCGCGGTTGAGGGGATCAACGTCTACGGGGTAAGCTCGCTCAACCAACTGCTATCTCATCTTTGCGGCAAAGCACAGATCACGCCCTCCCGTGCCGACCGTGCTGCATTTGATGCGGCGGCCGCCTCCTTCCCGCTCGATTTTGCCGACGTGAAGGGGCAGTATATGGCCAAGCGCGCGATGGAGATTGCGGCGGCAGGCGGCCATAATATCCTTCTGATCGGTCCGCCCGGGACGGGAAAGTCGATGCTGGCCAAGCGCTTGCCCTCGATCCTGCCCGCCTTTACCTTTGAGGAGGCGGTCGAATCGACCAAATTACATTCCATCGCGGGGATACTCGCCGAGGGGCAGTCGCTCCTGACTGCGCGTCCCTTCCGTTCTCCCCATCACACCATGTCCGCCCCCTCACTGGTCGGCGGCGGCACAAACCCTCTGCCGGGTGAGATATCGCTTGCCCATAACGGGGTTCTCTTCCTTGATGAACTGCCCGAATTCAATCGGCTGGTTGTTGATTCTCTGCGTCAGCCGCTCGAGGACGGTGCGGTGACCATCACCCGTGCGGCAGGTCGTGTACGCTATGCCTGCAATTTCATGCTGGTCTGTGCCATGAACCCCTGCCGATGCGGCTATTTCGGGCATCCGACGCGGCAATGTACCTGCAAAAAAGAGGATATCCGCAAGTATATGTCCCGCATCAGCGGACCTTTGCTTGACCGCATCGATATTCAGATCGAGATGCCCGCCCCCTCCTTCGAGGAGCTTTCTTCCGCGCCCGACGCCGAGACCTCGGCGGTTATCCGTGCCCGTGTCAATGCGGCGCGTGCCTTCGCGCGCGAACGCATGGCGGAGGACGGCATTCTCTCCAACGCAAGGCTTGAGTCCCCCTATCTCTTCAAGTACTGTACGCCTGACGATGAGGGCAAGGTGCTTTTGCGCAATGCCTATACCAAGCTTGGCCTGTCTGCGCGCGGATACGACCGTCTTGTCCGCATTGCCCGCACGATTGCTGATCTTGACGCAAGCGAGGTCATCAAATCCCGCCATATTGCCGAGGCAATCCGTCTGCGCAGTCTTGATCGGAAATATTGGGGTGAATAGGACGATCACATTTTTGTTTGTATATACGAGGACGTAAACTGATCTGAACTTATGAAAAAACAATCGAAATTCTCATTATTGTCTGTCTTTCTGCGGGGATGCCGCCGCTACTTCGTGCTCGGCATTGCCTGCGCGGTTGGCGTCACGCTGACCGATCTGCTCAGACCGCAGATCATCCGCTTCACGGTCGATTCGGTGCTGGGCAGTGAGCCGATTCATCTGCCCGAGCCGATTACCGCACTCGTGGAGCGGCTGGGCGGTGTGCCCTATCTGCGTGAGCATCTGGGGCTGATCGCGGCCGCGGTTGTTCTCGTATCGGTACTGGCACTTTTGTTCCAGTACGGATTTCAGCTCTTCAATGCCGTCGGTGCAGAGCTGCTTGTGCGCTCCATCCGGGACCGTGTGTTTGCGCATATTGAGCGTCTGCCCTTTGCCTGGCATATGAAGCAGCAGACGGGCGACATTATCCAGCGATGCACCTCTGATGTGGATATGATCACACGCTTCGTTGCCGATCAGCTGACCTCGCTCTTCAAGACGGGTCTGCTTCTGGGTCTTTCGCTTTTCTTTATGTGCTCGATGAATCTGAAGCTGTCGATTGTTGCGATGGTTTCGATTCCGATCGTGCTTGCTTTTTCTATGCTTTTTCACCGCATTATCGGCCGAGGCTTCCGCGAATGTGACGAGAACGAGGGCAAGCTCTCGGCGATCGCCCAGGAAAATCTCACGGGGGTGCGGGTCGTCCGTGCCTTTGGGCGCGAGGCATACGAGCGTGAGCATTTCGGTGCGCAGAACCGCTATTATACCGGGCTCTGGCAGCGTCTGAACCGCATTTTCTCGGGATATTGGGCGATTGCCGATCTGATCTCGGGCGTGCAGGTGATGTTGATTGTCACCCTCGGTGCCGTTTTCTGCATTCGAGGTGAGATGACGGCGGGAGATTATCTTGCCTTCATTTCGTATAACGCAATGCTCGTCTGGCCTGTCCGCCATCTTGGACGCATGATTTCCGAGATGAGCAAGGCAGGTGTTTCGCTCGGCCGTATCGCCGAGATTTTTGCCGCTGAGCCGGAGGCCGACCGCGATGGGGCGCTTGAGCCCGATCTGCGCGGCGATATCGTATTCGATCACGTCAGCTTCGGCTACGACGGATGCCCTGAATTGATCCATGACGTTTCCTTCACCGTTCCCGCAGGCGGTACGCTGGGGATTCTGGGCGGAACGGGATCGGGCAAATCAACCCTGCTGTATCTGCTTTGCCGCCTTTACGATCTCGCCCCCGACAGCGGACGCATTACGGTGAGCGGGGTGGACATTGCCGATATCAAGGCCGCACACCTGCGCCGGGGCATCGGCATGGTCATGCAGGAGCCCTTCCTCTTCGCACGGACACTGCGGGAGAATATCGGCATTGCCGTTGAGGGCGAAGAGGGTGGGGACGCGATTCACGAGGCCGCCCGTACCGCCTGCCTGCATGAGACGATCGAATCCTTTACCGACGGTTACGATACGCTGGTCGGTGAGCGGGGGGTTACGCTGTCGGGCGGGCAAAAGCAGCGCGCCGCCATTGCGCGCGCACTCGTGCGGCCGACAACCCCCATTTTGATCTTTGACGATGCGCTCTCTGCCGTCGATACCGAGACCGACGCCAAAATTCGTGCCGCACTTGCGGCACGCACGGGCGGTGCGACCCGCATCTACGTTTCTCATCGCGTGACAACCCTCATGCACTGCGACCGTATCCTGGTGCTCGAAAACGGGTGCATCGCACAATACGGCAGGCATGAGGAGCTCTTGGCCGAACCCGGTTTGTATCGGGAGATTTACCGAATTCAGACCAGCCGAGAGGAAAACGGAGAGGAGGTGGGCGCATGAAAAAAGGAGCAGACAAAAGCAAGCACGTCTCCCTGCCCTGGTTTGGTATTCCGCGTCTCTTCCCCTATCTGAAGCAATACCGCTGGTATTATCCCGCCATGATCGTCACTGCCCTCTGCGGCACGGTGGCCGATATCTGCATCCCCCTTTTCCAGCAGTATGCCCTCAATCACTTCATTGCCCTCGGCGTGCTCGACACGATCGGCATTTTCATCGCACTCTATCTCTTTACGCTGCTCTTCCAGATGACGGTCAACTTCACCTCGACCTATATCGGCAGCTGTATTGAGATTTGGGTAGGACGCGATCTGCGGCAGATTGCCTTCAATCATCTGCAGACCCTTTCCTTCTCCTATTTCAATCAGAACAGCGTCGGCTATCTGCACGCCCGCGTGATGAGCGATACGTCGCGCATCGGCGAGACGGTTTCCTGGATTCTGCTCGACTGCGTCTGGAATATCTCGTATCTGCTCGGCGCGATTGGGGTCATGCTGGCCCTTAACTGGCGTCTGGCCCTGCCCGTTATCGCCATCGTTCCCGTGACGGTTGTTCTGATTGCCCTCTTCCAGCGGAAGCTGACCCGCTTGAACCGCCGTATCCGTGAACTCAATTCCACCATCACGGCCAATTTCAACGAGGGAATCACCGGCGCGAAGACCATCAAAACGTTGGTCATCGAAGAGAAAATCGCACGCGACTTCCGCCGCGATACCGATGAAATGAAGCGCACCTCGGTGCGTGCAACCCACTTCCGCGCCATGTTCAGCGCAACCATCACCTTCGCCTCCTCGCTTGCGCTTGCGCTCGTTCTGCGGCAGGGCGGCAGGCTGACCATGGAGATGGCTATGGAGATCGGTACACTTTCGGTGTTTATGTCCTATGCGCTCGGTATGATGGAGCCCATCCGCTGGGTGGTCAACGCCATCTCGAACCTTATCTCCGTGCAGGTCAATATCGAGCGGCTCACGGGACTGATCACCACCGAGTCGGACGTGGCCGATTCCCCCGAGGTCATCGAAAGGTACGGCGACACCTTCTCGCCGAAATATGAAAATTGGGAGCCGCTTCACGGTGAGATCGAGTTTCGTGACGTTACCTTCCGCTATCCCGACGGGGACGTGGATATTCTCGAGCATTTCGATCTTACCATTCCGCAGGGCAGTAATATTGCGATTGTGGGCGAGACGGGCGCAGGCAAATCAACCCTGGTCAATCTCGTCTGCCGATTCTTCGAGCCGACGGCCGGACAGGTGCTCATCGATGGGCGGGACGCACGCGAGCGCTCCCAGCTTTGGCTCCACTCTAACATCGGATATGTTCTGCAGACACCGCACCTTTTCTCCGGCACTATACGTGATAACCTACGTTACGGTGCTCCAAACGCCACGGACGAGGAAATCATGGAAGCTCTTTCAATAGTATCGGCTTGCGGAATTATTGAAAAGAGCGAGAACGGGCTTGATACCGAGGTCGGTGAGGGTGGAGATCTTCTCTCAACGGGCGAAAAACAGCTCATCTCATTTGCACGTGCGATCCTTGCAGATCCAAAGATACTTGTTCTCGATGAAG
>JAZNCR010000104.1:0-6011 GCA_045587605.1 Eubacteriales bacterium | reverse complement strand
CGGTCGAGCCCTTACCGTTCTCGCCGGAAGCACCGTTGTCCCAGACCGTGATCTTATCAATCTTGATGTTCTTGATGGCATCAACCTGGATACGGGTAAGCTCTTCCATCTTGTCGGCGAGCAGAAGACGGATTGCGTCACTTGCATCACCGCCGGCGGAGCCGACGATTTCAGCAAAGCCTTCAGCCTGCTTGGAGAGGATCTCACGCATACCGGAAGCCTCTGCCTGCATCTTCAAGAGGATGGCATCGGCTTCACCGCGTGCCTTGCGGCGCATCTGTTCGGCCTCAGCTTCAGCTTCCAGCTCCTTCTGCTTCTTGGCAATTTCGGCCTTGACGAGGATGTCTGCTTCAAGGCGTGCCTTTTCCAGTGCTGCACGAGCCGTTTCTGCGGCCTGTTGTGCGGCGTAGGATTCCTCAAGCGCTTTAGCCGCCTGAATGTTTTCCGCTGCGGTTGCGCGCTTGAGCGATTCTGCTTCGCGTTCACGGCGGCTTGCCTCGGAGTCGGCAATTTGAATCTTGGCTTCGTTTTCGCCGCGAATTGCCTCGGAATCGGATTTTGCTACGCTGATACGCTGTTCCTTCTCGGCAATTGCCGCACCGATCGCACCGTTACGGTCCGCCTCGGCGACCGATACCTTAGCATCGTTGATTGCCTTTGCGGCAGCTTCCTTACCAAGTGCGGCGATGTATCCGCTTTCGTCGTTGATATCGGTGACGTTGACGTTGATCAGACGAAGACCGATCTTCTTCAATTCGGTTTCCACATTTCCGGATACTACCTCGAGGAACTTATCGCGGTCGGTATTGATTTCCTCAATGTCCATGGTTGCAATAACCAGACGAAGCTGACCGAAGATGATATCCTTTGCCAGCTCCTGAATTTCAACCAGCTTAAGGCCAAGCAGACGCTCAGCGGCGTTCTGCATAACGCCGACCTCGGTCGAAACACCGACGGTAAAGCGAGAGGGAACGTCAATTCGGATATTCTGACGGGAAAGGGCGTTGGTGAGGTCAACGCTGATCGACATGGGGGTCAGATCAAGGTACTCATATGCCTGAATGACCGGCCAAACGAATGCCGCACCGCCGTGGATACATTTAGCCGAGCGGGAGGTGCCGTCCTTGTTCGTGCCAACCTTACCGTAGATGACCATAACCTTGTCGGAGGGACACTTCTTGTAGCGGGAAAGAATGACGATCAGAGTTGTGAAGAGAAGAAGGGCCAAAACGATCACAAGAGCAACGATTGCGGGAGAAATTCCATTTTGCGGCATAACTTTGTTTCCTTTCTGTTATTGATTTTGATGAATAGGCTCAACCATCAGTGTGCCGGTTTCGTTGGTCGAGACGACGCGAACGTAGCTTCCCGTCTTCAGCACCTCCGGTGCGGCGGTGATGGCAGTTGCTTCAATATATTTTTCCTGCACGGTGAGCGTTACTTTTCCGCTGGCCGTACCGTTGGGCGGAATCGGGATGTAGACCTGCGCGATCTGTCCGATGCAGTTACCGTAATCAATGTTGCCGGAGGACTGCAGCTTCAGAACCGCCTTCATTAAATAGGCAATGGCTACAAGTACGCCGATGCCGAGCAGAAGGGCAATCAGAACCGAGACAATTTGCGGAAGGGGCGTTTCGAGCAGCGCAACACCGCTCCAACCGGTTACGCAGAGCATAGCGAGGATACCGCGGATAGAGAAGAGCGCAAGCCCGTCGTCTCCGCCGTCAATTCCGTCGACGTCAATATCGGTGTCCACGTCAGTATCCGAATCTCCGCCGATGCCGAAAAGCAGCAGAACGGTCTGGAGAATCAGAATCAGCGTCGAGGGGATTGCAATAAGTGCAAAAATCTGTTGGATAAGGAGAAGTTCATTCCACCAATTCAGCATAGTATGTCCTTTCTTCAGCGATGCATTAACGCCAAAAGACGTGCATCCGAATGCCCTTTGAGGGTCGCGGCATAGTAGGCGACGATCATGATCTCAAGTGCGTTGATCAGCCGATGGCGCGCACCGCTCACCTTTTCTTCGTAATCGTTCAGCTTGGATTCGATCAACTCGTGCAGATCTGCGGTGGCAGAGGCGTCGGCGTTGAGCAGTGCATCAATTATCCGGCAGAGATAGTCGTATAATTTCACTTCGGAAATAATGGTCGAGTCGTCCTTGCCGTCACCGTTGATATAGCGCAAAAGAAAAGCGATGCGATCGAGCTGCATACAGTCCCGGAGCATATTGATGATCAGAATCCGTGCCATCTGCTCAATGTCGTATTTTTTGCATTTGGCATTGGAGACCCAGCCCCGTTTTGTCCAGTTTTGGAGGGTTGAGCCGTCAATTCCCGCGATCTCGCGGATCTGTGAAAGCATGATGCCCTGACTGATATAAAAGATTTTATGCAGAAACTCGGCCCCGGTAACATTGCCCATCGCACTTTTTTGCAGGATTGTGCCCGGGATTCGGTCCTGCGCGACGGTCAGATACATAAATCTTTTCCTCCTTTCATAATTCTCATCGTGATTATTATATCATGCAGTCACATGATTGTCAAGGGCGATTTTGAGATTTCTTGAATAAAAAGAGAAAAAAGACGGACGGTGAGGATTGAATTTAGTTTGCGGCGGATTTCCGCGTTTTATAAACGGTAATGGGAAGTATTGTTTTTCCCGAAAACGAATAATTTGCATAGAATATAAGTGAATATCATTTACAGGAGGAAATTATGCGTCAAACCTATTTTGCGGCAGTCAACAGCGGCTCGGGGTTTATCAGTTATTATCCGGAAATATTCGATCCCCTGAAATTCGGAAGAACATACCTGCTCAAGGGTGGACCCGGGACCGGGAAAAGCAGCCTGATGCGGCGGATCGCAAGGGAAGCGGAGCAAAGGGGAATTGCCGTGTGCGAGTACCTTTGTTCATCCGATCCCGAGTCACTTGACGGGCTGATTTTGGGAGATAACAAAGCGGCAATTGTCGACGCAACCTCACCTCATGCGCAGGAGCTGCTTTTGCCCGGCGCGGGAGACGAATTGGTTGATCTCGGACGCTATTGGCAAGCCGAACGGCTCGTCGGCGCGCGGGAGGAAATTGTTTCGCTGAACCGGCAAAAAAAACAAGGCTATGCGCGTGCGTACAGCTGGCTTGCAGGGGTGAGGTCGGCGGAACGGAGTTTGCTTGCACTTTTGCGCTTTTGTGTGGATTACGCAAAGCTTCAGCGTGCGGCCGAACGGTATTTGCACGAGATACAGCCGGGAGAGGGAAGACAAACCCCCGGATTGATTGAGTCGATTGGGATGCGTGGCAGAGTTTGCCTTGACACCCTGCATCGGCAGGCCGAGCAAAGCCGGATATTGACGGGAACGCGCGGCGGCGGGACAATCTTTTTGGAGGTGCTGTACGAGATGTGCCGTGCACGGAAAATCAACTGTATCTATTCAGTTTCGGTCAGCGATCCCGGCTGTATTAACGCGCTTTATCTGCCCGATAACCGAACTGCGTTTTTGGATGAATCCTGTATGGGGGAAATCCGAGCCGAGGATAAAAAAATCAACATGGGAAGATTCTGGTCGGCCGAGCGGCTTCGCGAAGTACGGCGGGAACTGCGGCATGCCGAGCATTGCCGTACGGCCATGTATGAAGGCGCGATGCTCGCCTTTTCCGATATTCGCGATGCACATTTTTCGCTTGAGCGCATTTATGCGGATGCAATGGATTTTTCTGCACTTAACGCTGAGTGCGATGCGCTGATTGATCGAATTTTTTCCATAGTTTGCACATGAGGGTTGCATCTGCGCGCAATCTATGTTAAAATATAGGAAATGATTTCATTGAGGTGTCTGTTTGAAGATTGCGCTTTTTGCCGTCAACGGCGGCTATACCCATACAAATTTGGCAATCCGCTGTTTAAGACAGGTGCTTTTGCCGGAGGGCTTTTCGGTTGAACTGATTGAACATAATCTTCGTGACCGTACCGATGCAATGCTTGACGCACTGGTTTCTGCCCGGGCAGATGTCTACGGCTTTTCTGTCTATATCTGGAATCTTTCCGTTATGCTTGAATTGGCGGCCGATCTGCGGGCTGTTTTGCCCGACGCGCGAATCATTTTCGGCGGTCCCGAGGTATCTTATGCCACCGAACGCTTTGAAGGTCTTTCCGCGGTTGACTATATTGTCAGCGGAGAGGGAGAGTCAGCCCTGCTTGCACTTGCCCGTGCTATCCGCGACGGCTTCCCGCCGGACAATCGGGTGATTTACGGAACGCCGCAGCCGCTTTGTCCCGGTATCGTATATGAGGAAGCCGAGGATCTTTCCGGGCGGCTTGTGTACTACGAATCGGTACGCGGATGTCCCTTTCGGTGCAGCTACTGCCTTTCCTCGCGAACCGAGGGAATTCGGGCAAAGTCTGCCGAAGAGGTTATCTCCGATCTGCGGTGGTTTTCGGGGAAAAATGTTCGCTGTGTGAAATTGGTTGACCGCACCTTTAACTTTTCTCCGGCGCGCGCAAATGCGATCTGGCGGGCACTTCTCGACGAAGCCTCGGAGACGGAATATCATTTTGAGATCTGTGCCTCGCTTTTGGACGAGGAGAGTATCGCAATTCTTTGTGCCATGCCACCGGGTCGAGTCCGGCTTGAGGTCGGACTGCAGAGCACGAATCCCGAAACCCTTGCGGCGGTAAATCGCCATATCAATCCGGAGCGTGTGATTGCGCTTCTCGAGCGTCTTCATCGGGACAGCAGCGTACATATTCATCTGGATCTGATTGCAGGCTTGCCGTATGAGGGGCTTGAGAGATTCGGGCGATCGTTTGACGATGCGTATTTTTGCTGTGACGTTCTGCAGCTGGGACATCTGAAGCTGCTGCACGGTACAGCCCTTCGCCGTGATGCGGAAGCCTTTGGATATGTGTGCGCCAATCAGCCGCCGTATGCAGTGCTGAAGAACCGCTGGATGTCCTATGCCGATCTGCGGCGGCTTGATGCTGTGGCGGATTTGCTTTCGCGTTATCATGAAAGCGGGCGGTTTCGCCGCGGTCTCTCTCTGCTGATTATTCGCGGAGAGGATTCTCCGTTTGCCCGCTTCTGCGGTCTGCTTGACTATATTGCGGAGCAGGACGGACGACCGCTCTCCCGCATCAGCCAGCCCGATGCATATCGCCTGCTCGTCGGATATGCAAATACCGTGCTTTCCCCCTCCCGCTATGCAGCCTTTGATGCGGCACTTCGCGCCGATTATGCTGAGGCGGAGGTGCGGGGAAGCCGCGTCCCGTGGGATAAGAAAAGGGGCTGATGCAAATGCATCAGCCCCGATCGGGAAAACAAAATTAACCGAGCTTCTTGACAATCGCTTCGGTATCCGATGCGATGACCAGCTCTTCGTTGGTGGGAATGAGGTAAACCTGAACCTTGGATGCGTCGGTCGACAGCTTGGTCAGCTTGCCGCGAGCAGTTGCGTTTGCGGCCTCATCAAGCTCGACGCCAAGGAAGGACAGACCCTCAAGTGCACCGCGGCGGACGTTGGGGGTGTTCTCACCAATGCCTGCGGTGAAGACGATCGCATCAAGACCGCCCATGGCTGCGGTGTAGGCGCCGATGAACTTTTTGATCTGGTAGTTGAGGATCTTAAGTGCCAGTGCGGCACGAGCGTTGCCGTCAGCGATGGCAGTCTCGATGTCGCGGCAGTCGGACGAGATACCCGAGGTGCCAAGGAAGCCGCACTTCTTGTTCATGAAGTCGCCCATCTCGGCGGGGGTAAAGCCCTCCTTCTCCATGATAAAGGTGACGATTGCGGGGTCGATGGCGCCGCAGCGGGTGCCCATGATGACACCGTCAAGAGGAGTCAGACCCATGCTGGTGTCGATAACCTTGCCGCCCTTGACGGCAGAAATGGACGAGCCGTTGCCGAGGTGGCAGGTGACGATCTTGGTCTCCTCAGCAGGCTTGCCAAGGATTTTGATCATTTCGCCAGCAACGTAGCGGTGTGAAGTGCCGTGTGCGCCGTAGCGGCGGATCTTA
>JAZNCR010000103.1:0-3955 GCA_045587605.1 Eubacteriales bacterium | reverse complement strand
GGGAGCAAACGGAGCCGCTCGGAGACGAGCTGTACCAGCTCATCCAGATTCTGTCCCGTGACCGCCGACACGTAGATCAGCTCGCAGCCGAGCTCGTCCACATAAGCCTCGAATGCATCGAGATCGACCGTCTCGTCGCTGTGTGCGTCAAACTTATTGGCAACCACGATCTGCGGGCGCTCGGCAAGTGCTGCCGAATAGCGGGAGAGCTCGGTGTTGATCTGCTTCATATCCTCAACCGGATCACGTCCCTCACAGCCCGAGATATCGACGACGTGGAGCAGCAGGCGGCAGCGCTCAACGTGACGCAAGAAGGCGTGTCCCAGACCTGCGCCGTCGGCCGCACCCTCGATGAGGCCGGGAATATCGGCGGCAACGAAGCCGTTTTCGTCATTGGTTCGCACCACGCCGAGATTGGGCGAGAGAGTAGTAAAATGATAATCGGCGATCTTGGGTCTTGCCGCCGAGATGCGGGAAAGGATGGACGATTTGCCCACGTTCGGGAAGCCGATCAATCCCACGTCGGCGAGCATCTTCAGCTCAAGAATAACCTCGCGCTCCTCGCCCTTCGTACCGCCCTTGGCAAACATGGGAACCTGACGCGTGGGGGTGGCAAAGTGACGGTTTCCCCAACCGCCGCGGCCGCCGCGGCAGCAAATGAAATCCTCACACCCCGACATATCCTTGATGATCTTGCCGGTTTCGGCATCACGAATCAGTGTTCCGGGAGGAACGAGAACGACGACGTCCTCACCGTTCTTGCCGTGGAATTTGCTTCCCTTTCCGTTGTCTCCCCGCTCAGCAATAAACTTACGGCGATAGCGGAAGGCGAGCAGGGTATTCGTACCCTCGTCGATGCGGAAAATGACGTTTCCGCCCCGTCCGCCGTCTCCGCCGTCTGGACCGCCGCGTGCGACGTATTTCTCGCGGTGCAAACCCCCCGCGCCGTCTCCGCCGTCACCGGCCTTGAGATATATTTTCACTTGATCGATAAACATAATCGCGTACTCCTCGAAATCAGAATTGCCGCGCCCTTACATGACGGGGGAATCGTCTCCCCGCTCACGGATCACGATACGGATCGGCGTGCCGTGGAAGCCGAAGGTCTCGCGCAGGCAGTTTTCAATATAGCGTCGATAGGAGAAGTGGAACAGCTCGACGCTGTTGCAGAAAATGACGAAGGTCGGCGGGGCAACGCTGACCTGGGTCATATAGTAGATCTTCAGACGGCGTCCCTTGTCGGAGGGGGGCTGAGTACGGGTGGTCGCCTCGCCCAGCACGTCGTTGAGCATACCGGTGGAAATACGGGTATTGGCCTGATTATGCACGTAATTGATCTGCTCAAACAGCTTGACAACCCGCTGTCCGCTCATGGCAGATACGAAGAGAATGGGCGCGTAGGGCATATACGCCAGCGCCTCGCGGATGCGGTCGGTAAAGGCCTTGACGGTATTGTTGTCCTTCTCGATCAGATCCCACTTGTTGACCACGATAATGGTCGCCTTGCCCGCCTCGTGCGCGATTCCGGCAATCTTTTCATCCTGCTCGGTGATGCCCGCCGTTGCGTCGATCATAAGCAGGCACACCTGCGCGCGCTCCACCGCCATATGTGCACGCAGAACACTGAATTTTTCGATGCGGTCATCCACCCTGCTCTGGCGGCGGATACCCGCGGTATCAATGAAGGTATAGCGGCCGAACTCGTTGTCGACCGAGGTGTCGATGGCATCTCGCGTCGTACCGGCAATGTTCGAGACGATCAGGCGGTCCTCGCCGAGAATGCGGTTGATGATCGAGGATTTTCCCGCGTTCGGCTTGCCGATCACGGCAACCTTGATGCGGTCGTCCTCTTCCTCCTCCTCGGTTTGAGGCGGCAGGGCGGCCATGCAAGCGTCAAGCAGATCACCGCTGCCCGAGCCGTGCAGCGAAGAGAGGGAGATGGGATCCTGGTCGAAGCCGAGCTCATAAAACTCATAGAAGCCGAGCGGAGGCTGACCGACACGGTCACATTTGTTGACCACGAGAACGACCGGCTTTCCGCTCTTTTTGAGCATAACGGCAATATCGCGGTCATCCGCAACAAGCCCGGCCTGTACGTCGCACATGAAGACGATCACATCGGCCGTATCGATCGCAAGCTGTGCCTGCTCACGCATCTTGGCCATAATCATATCCTCGGTCTTCGGCTCAATACCACCGGTATCGATGACGACGAAGCGGCGGCCGCACCATTCGGACTCACCGTAAATACGGTCACGCGTGACACCGGGCGTATCCTCAACGATCGCGCGGCGCTCGCCGATCAGTTTATTGAACAGGGTACTCTTGCCCACGTTCGGGCGACCCACGATTGCAATAATCGGTTTTGCCATAATCTTTATTTTCTCCTTCTTCTCATTCACTTAGGATCAGCACGGGCTGTCGATGCCGAGCAGTGCGGCAACAAGGTCTGCTCCGTCATTTCCGACGAATCGGATCGGCACGCCGAGCTTCGCGGACAGCTCCGCGGGGGTCATTCCGCAGAGGAAAAGATCTCCCTCCGCACGAAGGGTAACCGAGGGAAGCAGCAGCTCGTCCCCGAGTGCCTGTCCTTCCAGCTGTGCGGCAATATCCTGCCCGGTCAGAAGGCCCGCGACCGTGATCATATCTCCGAAGAAATCGTTGTGTACGGGGACGACACGCACACAAAGGCCCGAGGCGGCGGACGAAATTCGCTCGGCAAGGGAAACAAGGGTTTGGTAGGCCGCCTCTCCCGTTGCCACCGTTACGGTGCGGGGCAGCTTTGCCTCGGGCAGAAGCTCCTCAAGATAATCCATCTCGAAATCCACCTCATGGCAGAGCGAGGTGAGAAGTCCGACGCCGTTCTCAATTTGGCTGTACTCCTCGTAATATTCGTCATTGGGCAGATCAAGCCCTGCCTTGAGATAAAACTCATCGGCACAGAAAAAGACTCTCGTGCCGTATTTTTTCCTGCATTCGGCAGCAAATGCATCAACCTGTCCGATCACTGCCGCCGCCTCCTTGGGCGTGAAGGGCGAGAGCGGATGCAGCCCCTCGCGGTATTGGGTCAGACCTGCCGGCACGATGGCAACGCTGCGCAATGCGGGCATCAGGCGTACCAGATCTCGCATCGAGCGATCAAGCTCCGCGCCGTCGTTGATCCCGCGGCAGAGCACGATCTGACAGCAGAGCGCTATGCCCGCCTCGGCGAGACGGTCAAGATAGGCAAGCACCTTCCCCGCACGTCGGTTGCCCATCATCGAGCAGCGCAGCTCGGGATTGGTGGTATGCACCGAAACGTTGACGGGTGAGATATGCATCTCAATGATGCGGTCAATATCTCGATCGCCGAGATTGGTCAGCGTGATATAGTTGCCGTGCAAAAAGGAAAGGCGGGAATCGTCATCCTTGAAGTAGAGCGATTCGCGCATCCCCGACGGCAGCTGGTCGATAAAGCAGAAGATACAGCGGTTGGCACAGCTGTGCTTACCGTCCATCAGCGGCGTGGCAAATTCGAGGCCAATGTCATCGTATTCGCCCTTGCGAATGGTTACCTCAAGCAGCTCGGGTCCGCGGTGCAGAGAGAGCACCACCGTGCGCTCTGCGAGATAAAACCGATAATCCAACACGTCGTTGATCTTATGCCCGTTGATGGACAGCAGAATATCGCCTGCCATCACGCCCGCCCGTTCGGCTCGGGAATGCGGCAAAACGTCGGTAATGGTGACCATAGCGTATCCTTTCCGAAAAATAGTTAATTACAGTATATTATATCACAAAAAGTGCTGATTGTCAAAAGAATTTACAAAAAAGACCTTTTCCACGCAAAAGAGCTGCCGGATTTCGGCAGCTCTTTGATCGGTGCTTATATCTCGATCAGCGTATATTCTCTCGATCCGTAGCCGAGTTCGGCGGCGGCTTCGATGGTATGGACACCGTTTCGGCTCTCGATGCG
>JAZNCR010000102.1:0-5242 GCA_045587605.1 Eubacteriales bacterium | reverse complement strand
ATCGCCGACCTTGACGCGGTATGCACCGATGTGCTGGGTAATACCGCCCGCTTCACCTGCGGTGACGTTCGCATGACGGATTGCGTCGAGCAGAGAGGTCTTACCGTGGTCAACGTGACCCATAACGCAGACGACGGGGCTGCGCGGAACGAGGCTTTCTTCGCTGTCCCGGCTCTCATCAAAGAGACGCTCCTCGATGGTGACAACCACCTGACGCGTGATGATGGCACCCAGCTCGTCACCGATCAGATATGCGGTATCGTAATCGACGACCTGGTTGACGGTTGCCATCACGCCCAGCTTCATCAGACGCTTGATCACCTCGCCTGCCGTCACCTTCAGGCGGGCGGCAAGATCACCGACGGTAATCTCCTCGGGCAACGCCAGCTGAAGAGGCTGCTGCTTGGCCTTCATGGCCTCCTTGCGGCGGAGCTTATCCATTGCGGCACGCTCCTTGGCCGATGCGTCGTTGCGATTCTGCTTCTTGAGCTTCTGACGGTCGCCGCGGGTATTGTCGCGTGCGCCCTCGGGTACGTAGTGGTCGAGACGCTCGTCGTATTTGGACAGGTCAACGACGGTGGTACGGGTGTCAACGACACGGGTCGCACCGGTTTTGACCTTGGATTCGGTGCCCTTGGGGGTCTGACCGCGGACGATGGCCTGCGGCTGGAACTTCGGCTTGGGTGCAGACTGCTGACGGTCGTCACGGCCGCCAAAGCGGTCATTCTGCGGGCGCTGACCCTGCTGCGGGCGCTGACCGTACTGACCTTGACCCTGCGGACGACTCTGACCGCCGAAGCGATCATTCTGCTGTCCCTGCGGACGCTGGCCGTACTGTCCCTGCGGGCGCGGCTGACCGCCGAAGCGATCGTTCTGCTGTCCCTGCGGACGCTGACCGTACTGTCCCTGCGGGCGCGGCTGCGGCTCAGGCTTGGGCTCGGGCTTCGGTTCGGGCTTGGGCTCGGGCTTAGGCTCGGGCTTGGGCTCGGGCTTGGGCTCGGGCTTAGGCTCAGGCTTAGGCTCAGGCTTGGGCTCGGGCTTGGGCTCAGGCTTGGGCTCTGCCTTCGGCTTCTTGGACGCAATCTTGGTTTTGCCGTCCAGATAATCGTCAATGCCCTCGATCTGATGCTGACGGGTCAGCTGATCGAACATGACGTTGAATTCATAGCCCTCGAGGGTCGTCTGGGTCTTGACCTCGATGTTATGTTCGGCGAGCAGATCAATGATCGCCTTGCTCTTTATGCTGAGATCCTTTGCAATCTGATTAACGCGATACTGGGAATTTTGTGCCATATTGTATTTCACCTTGCTGCACTGTGGAAGCAGCATCCTTTCTTTCGGAATTTACCCATAAACGGGCATGATCTATTCAAGCGCGGATTGCGCGGAGTTTTTCGACTGTGCTAAAATTGCACGAACGGCATCGGCCATTTTCGGATCGGTGACGGCAACCGCGCCCAGAACACCGCTGTGTCCCACGGCATGGGCCAATTCGTCACCGCGTACCCGAATACGCACCGTTTCGGTCGCGTAATAGGCACAACGGTCGGTGACTCGCTTATGGGTATTGGCGGAGGTGTCGGCAGCCTCAAGCACAAGGCAGGGAACCTTTCCGCGCTGTCCTCTGCGCATTGCATCGCAGATCAGCGGAACACCGCAGATAAGCCGTCCGGCGCGGGCGCACAGCCCAAGCATTCGGAGCAGTTTATCCGTCGGCATTGTTTTCCAGTTCCTCCTCCATGGCGGCGAAGACAGCGTCGGGAATTTCACATTCAAGGCTTCTGCTCAGCCTTCCCGTTTTGCGCGCACGGCGCAGACAGGCGGCACTGCGGCAGATATACGCCCCGCGTCCCGACTTTTTGCCGGTAAAATCAAGCGAAACGCTTCCGTCCGGCGCACGCACCACACGCAAAAGCTCTGCCTTCGGGCGTTTTTCGTTACAGCCCATGCATTGCCGCTCGGGAATCTTGCGCACCTTCTTCGGCTGACTGTTCATCCGAACTCACCTCCAAAATCTTCTCGGGTATTGCTTACTCCGACTTGATGTCGATCTTGTATCCGGTCAGATGTGCCGCAAGACGTGCGTTCTGACCAACCTTACCGATGGCAAGCGAAAGCTGATCGGGATCAACGATAACGCGGCAGGAGCGCTCACCGTCGATGGTGACCGACTTGACCTGCGCGGGTGCAAGTGCGGCGGCGATAAACTCGGCGGGATCCTCGCTGTACTTGACGATGTCGATCTTCTCGCCGCGGATCTCGTCGATAATGCTCTGGATACGCATCCCGTGGTTACCGATACAAGCACCGACCGGATCGACGTCGGGATCACGGCTCATCACGGCAATCTTGGTGCGCGAGCCGGCCTCGCGGGCACAGCCCTTGACCAGCACGACGCCGTCCTGAATCTCGGGAATCTCCAGCTCAAACAGACGCTTGACCAGACCCGAATGGGTACGGGAAAGGGTGACCAGCGGTCCGCGCTGTTCCTTATTTTTGATGACCTCGGAAATGAACACCTTGACGCGGTCGTCCATGTGGAAGACCTCGCCGGGAATCTGCTCGGACTTGGGCAGAACGGCGTTCGAGGTTCCGGTTGCGAGCACCACGGCACCGTCCGAATCGTCAATCTTGAGCACCGTCGCGGTGATGATCTCCTCGCGCTTGCTCTCGTAGACCTCGATGGCCATCGTGCGCTCCTTCTCGCGGATCGCCTGGATAATGACCTGCTTTGCGGCGGTCGCGGACAGGCGGCGGAAGTTTTTGGTCTTCAGCTCGTTTTCCACGATCGAGCCGAGCACGTAGCGCTTGGCGATCTTCTTTGCATCCTCAAGCGCGATCTCGGTGACCGGGTTTTCCACCTCTTCCACAACCGTGCGCTGCTGATAAACGCGAACGTCTTCCTTGACGGGGTCGAGCACGATGCGGACGTTGGTGTTGTTGCCCTGCTCCTTTTTATAGGCGGAGAGCAGTGCGGCTTCGATTTTTTCCAGCATGTATTCCTTGGGGATACCCTTTTCCTTCTCAAGCAGGTCAAGGGCGGCGAAGAACTCCTTGTTCATGATTTCTTTCCTTTCGGTTTCTATATATGATAAATTATTTTTCTTTACCAAGATAAAGGCGATTATTCGTCGTCGAAATCGCCGATGCCGCCCGAGAAATCCCAGACGGTACGGACGCAGGCAACGGCGGCACGGTCAAAGACGCGCGGTCCGTCAGCCGTCTCAATGCAGATGCGGCCCTCTTCGTCGACGGGGGCAAGGATGCCTCCCCAGATCTTCGCGCCGTCCTGCGGTGCGAAGAGACGGATCTCGACCGGCTCACCGACACAGGCGGCAAGATGGAAATCGTTTTTCAGCTCGCGCTCAAGTCCGGGCGAGGGAACCTCAAGATGATAGCTGTTCTCAATCGGATCAGCCTCGTCAAGCTGCGGATCAATGGCGCGGTGCATCCTCTCGCAGTCGTCGATGGTGACACCCTCCTCGGTGTCGATGGTGATGCGCAGATACCATTCGGTGCCCTCCTTGACGTATTCCACGTCCCAGAGAACAAGTCCGAGCGCCTCAGCGGTCGGTGCAACAAGGTCATATACGGTTGACGCAATGTTTTTGGCCGATTTTTTCACAAGATCCCTTCCTTTCCCGAAAAACTGTCATTTCATCAAGAAAGAGTGGGTCGCAAAACCCACTCTTTTACTCTACATTATATCATCTATGGTTAGTATAGCACATCTTTTCCTTTCATGCAAGGGGTTTTGCGAAAAAATCCAAAATTTTTTCACAATTTACAAGCCACTCTCCCCGCACCGCCGCCCTTTCCCTTACCGAAGGCGGAAAAAGGTATGGGTTTGTTGCCAAAAGATTTGTCAGCATACGTGTTCGTGCACGCTGCACGCCTCAAAGCCTTCGCCGCGAGGGGAAGGCTGCCGGTGTGCTTGCTTTTGCAATAGAAATTTTTCGTTTGCCGATGGGCTTGGTTCGGTTGGCGCATCCCCTGTAGGGGCGACCTGTGGTCGCCCGCCACCGAACGCTAAGATGCCGCGAGAAAATTGCCCCCTCTCAAGCAAGGCCCTCTGCCTTGCGTTCGGTGCGGGAGGCTATGATGCGGATTCCTTTGTTTTCACCTTCGTGCATAAAATATTTCTTTCGTCCCTTGTCGGCACAGCGGTTTTATGGTATAATAAGAGGAGAAGCATTGCTCTCCCCCTATCCTCACTCGGAAAAGAGGTCGTTTTATGGACTCCCTGCTCTTTGCCCTCAATGCAGTCTCGCCCATCATTCTGACCGTCGCCATCGGCTATCTGCTTCGCCGATCCGGTCTGATGAATGAAAATCTGGCCCGCGCCGGGAACAAGCTCGTCTTTCATGTCTTTCTTCCCGTAACCATTTTTATCAATATCTTTGCCATCGATACCTCGGCGGGACTTGATATCGGCTATATTCTTTATGCCGTTGCCGCCGTTCTCGTTATTTTTCTGCTTGCCATTCCGCTCGTTATGCTCGTCACCCGCCATCCCGACCGCCGCGGTCCGCTGCTGCAGGTCTCCTTCCGCTCGAACATGGCGCTGATCGGGATCCCGCTGGCCGAGGCACTCGGCGGCAGCACCGGCGTTGCGGCGACCGCGCTGATCTCCGCCCCCATCGTCCCGCTCTTCAACGTACTGGCCGTCATCAGCCTCTCGATCTTCCGCGGCGGAAAACGGCCGAGTATCAAGAAGATCCTGCTTGACATCGCCCGAAACCCGCTGATCCGAAGCGTTCTGCTCGGTCTTGTCGGTCTTTGGATCAAGACTCTGCTCGCCGGACGGGGAATCGACTTTTTGCTTGCCGATCTCGGTCCGATCAACACCGTTCTCGGTTATCTTTCGTCCATGAGCACACCGCTGGCCCTCCTCGTGCTCGGTGCGCGCTTTGAATTCTCGGCAGTCTCCGCCCTCGGACGCGAGATCGTGTTCGGTACGCTGATGCGCACCGCTGTCGTTCCCGCCTTCGGCATCGGCATGGCTTATCTGCTCTTCGGCGATCGCTTCGGTGCCGCCGAATTTGCCACCCTCGTCTCGCTCTTTGCCACCCCGGTCGCCATTTCCAGCGCCCCGATGGCACAGGAAATGGACAACGACGCAAATCTCGCCGGTCAGCTCGTCGTCTGGACGGCCCTCTTCTCGGCCATCACGATCTTCCTCTCCGCCTATCTGCTCCGCCTGGCGGGCGTGTTCATGTCATAAACACCACCAAATAAAAAT
>JAZNCR010000101.1:0-6621 GCA_045587605.1 Eubacteriales bacterium | reverse complement strand
GTAATGGTTACCGACGAGCTTGACACGTATATTCTGCCCTATGGTAAGCAGTGCGAGGGGCGTGGAGGAATGTGGTATACGCCCGTCAGCGGAATCTGGCAAACGGTGTGGATGGAATACGTTCCGCAGCAGTATATTGCGGGCCTGCGGATTATGCCTTCGCTTGATACCGTTACCGTTGAGACAGTGGGTGTCAGTGAGGGAGAGGTAACCGTTTCGCTTGAAGCCGGCGTGCTGACCGCGCCGCTTGCGGGCGGACGAGCCGAGATCCGAATTCCCGAGCCGCACCTGTGGTCTCCCGATGATCCCTATCTTTATTCCTTTACCGTCAAGTCCGGGGAGGATTGTGTCGAGTCCTATTTTGCTTTGCGCACGCTGGAGATCCGCACGGTTGACGGACTGCCCCGTCTCTGCCTCAACGGACGTCCCTATTTCTTCCACGGTCTGCTCGATCAGGGCTATTACAGCGACGGCATCTATACCCCCGCCGTGCTCTCCGCATACGATGAGGATATTCTCGCCATGAAGGAACTCGCCTTTAACACCCTGCGCAAGCATATCAAGGTAGAGCCCGAGGCTTTCTATTATGCCTGTGACCGACTTGGCATGATCGTCTTTCAGGATATGGTCAATAACGGAAAATACAGCTTCCTGCGGGATACCGCTCTGCCAACCATCGGCATCAAGCGGCTCTCCGATCGCCGTGCCCATCCCGATCCCGCATCCCGCGCGGCCTTCCGCACGGGAATGGCCGACACCGTGCGTCGGCTCTATAATCATCCTTCCATTTGCTATTGGACGATTTTCAACGAGGGCTGGGGACAGTTTGAGAGCTCCGCGCTGTATGACGAGCTCAAGGCAGTGGACGCAACCCGCTTCATTGATAGCGTGTCGGGGTGGTTCAAGCCGCTCTCGGGGGATGCCGCAAGTGACGTGGAAAGCCTTCACGTTTATTTCAAGCCGGTCAGGCTGAAGCCCTCCGCAAAGCCGATCGTCCTCTCCGAGTTCGGCGGCTATGCGTGTGCCCTTGACGGGCATCGGTTCAATCCCAATAAGATTTTCGGCTATCGGATCTGCCGCACGCCGAAGGCACTTGCCGATGCGCTTCTGCACCTGTATGAAGACGAGATCGTTCCGGCGATTGCACAGGGACTCTGTGCCGCGATTTACACGCAGGTCTCGGACGTCGAGGACGAGACGAACGGCATTCTCACCTATGACCGTCGGGTGAACAAGCTGGACGGTCAGCCAACGCTTCCCCGCATCGGCGGCTTCCTCGGGTAAGGGGGCGGCGGTTGATTTTCAAATAAAAGAAGTCCTCCGCATGGTCATGCGGAGGACTTCTTTGGGTTATTTTTCATTTTTCGTTTTCATGCGCGGAATAAACTTTGCGGCAAAGATACCCTTGTTTCGTCCGATAATATACAGATAGCCGATGAGGGAGAAGACCGCGGCACCGATGCAGTTGACAATCAGGTCCTTCATCGTATCAATGATGCCGATGTCAAGATACCCACCGGAGATGACATATTCGGCGGGAAAACCGTTTTCGGTATAGCGGATGACCGTCTCGGTGATGTCGGCAAGACGGATGGGATTGTTGAGTCCGCTCGGATTCAGTGCAACCGAGGAAAAGCCGTTGATGAAAAAATCCTTCTGCATATCGGTTGCGGTCAGACTGTCCATGGCGAATTCGAAGAATTCCCAAACGACGCCGACCGTCATGGAAAAGCAAAAGGCGACGAGGGCGACGAAGATGGGAGAGAGGCTGATATGAAATTTGGGGGAATTGTTGAGAATATCAATCAGCGCAAAGCCGATGGCGGCCATCAGAAAGCCGTTGACGGTATGCAGCATCGAGTCCCACCAGGAAATATAGGTGTAGAAGCTGCCGATTTCTCCTAAAATTTCCGCAGAGAAGACGAAGAGCAGGATCACCGTTTCAAGGACATTTGGCAATTCCACGTTGAAGCGGCGGTCGACAATGCGCGGGATGTTGAAGAGAAGCAAAGTGAGCACGCAGAGAAACACGGCATAGTAATCCCGCCGAAACGCGCGTGCTACCATGACGATGATCACCAGCGCGAGCAGGATGAAATAAACGATGCCTCGTCCTCTTTTTCTCGGCGCGGCGGCCTTTTTCTTTTTCAATCCGAACACAACCTTTCTCCGTAATCAATCCCGCCTGACGGTCATATCCAATAGTATATGAAAAAGATGTAAAGTTTACAATATAAAATTGGAAACTTTTTGCGGAGAATTTGATTTCATCATGTTAAACGGTAAGCGGAATTGCGGAGGAGATGAGCTCAACCGCGCGTGCCGCATCGGTTTCCTTGACGGCAATCGTGAGCGCAAGATCGCAGAGCGAGGCAACGCGGGCATGAATTCCGGCATGGGCAAGGACGGAGCAGATGCGGCCGGCCAGATTACCGCCTCCGCTCATTCCCGCTCCCGATATGCGGATGGCGGATAAATCTCGGATCACACGAACGCAGACGTCCGGCGGAAGTGACAGAATGGCTTCGGCATAGCAATGTGCGGGGATAAGGAGAGCGGCAGAGCCGTTGGGCGATAAAGTGGCGGCTAAAGCCCGCTCAAGCAGGAGAATCAGCCAATCTGCCCGTTTTGGTGCGGATCGGGCGCGAAGGGAAAGGAGAACAACGTCATCCTCTCTCTCGATACAGCGCAGACCGCGTGCAAAGCATTCACTCACCCTTCATCACTTCCTTTTCCGATATATACCCTGCAGCATTTTCTTTTTCATACACAGTTTATGCTCCGATTGCCGTTTTGTGTCGAAAAAAACGGGGGTGCCGCACAAATCGGTGCGGCACCCCAAGCAGGAATCGGTTATTTTTTCGTTCGGCGGACGATCAATATCCCGCCGACAAGGGAAAGCATAAGAATAAAGCAGAAGACGCAAAAGGCGGACAGACTGAAAATTACTTCGCCAAAATAGGTCAGCCCCGGCATGAAGCCATATCCCGGAAGACGGTTAAAGTATATGGCGGCAAAGCCGGATACCGCGCAGGACAGAAGCTCAGCCGAATAGAGGAGGATGAAGCGTCCTCGGCTTGGCTTGCGGCAAACCCGCCAAAACAGAAACAGGTGCACAAAGAGAAGAATGATATAACAGAAGAGCAGAATCACGGCGAAGGCGCACCTCCTTGAGGGGGGTCAGAGCACGCGGATGGAGGCGAGCAGAGTCATGCCGGCGTCCTCAAGGGCAGAGAGGGCGGAGCGTGCGGTGTCCTCACGCATCTCGGACGTAATCAAGGCAATCTCGCGTCCGGCAGCGTCGATCATTTCCACCTCGCCGAGATGTGCTTTGACAAGTGCCTCCCAGCCGTCGACTGCGGACAGGCAGAGGTAGCGGCGGCAGCCGGCAGCGGCGGCATCAGCCAGCTCATCCGCATCGGCGGCGTGCCAGGTCTGCGGCTTGCAGGGCGAACCCGCGGCAATGTCAATGATGTCGGCAACGACGGCAGAAGCGGTCGGCAGAGAGCCGGCACCGCGGCCGTAGAACATAACGTCACCGAGGAAAGCACTGCTGACCAGAATGCCGTTAAAGACGTCACTGATGGAAGCGAGCGGGGAAGCGGCGGAGACAAAGCAGGGTGAGACCCGAATGGCGGGCTTCCCGCTGAGATCGGCCTGACCGATCAGCTTGATCGAGCAACCTGCCTTCTTTGCGTTTTCAATATCTCTTACCGTGATTTTCGTAATGCCCTCGACGGGAATCTGCTCAAGTGCGGGCATTTTTCCGCAGGCAAGTGCGGCGAGAATACAAATTTTGCGGGCGGTATCCCACCCCTCAACGTCAGCCGAGGGATCGCGCTCGGCATAGCCGAGTGCCTGCGCTTCAGCCAATGCGTCGGCAAAGTCGGCACCCGATTCTGCCATGCGGGTGAGAATATAGTTGGTGGTGCCGTTGAGGATACCGGCGATACGGGTAATGGCACAGGGGGCGAGGTCGGTGCAGATGGGACGAATGATCGGAATACCGCCGCCGACGCTGGCCTCAAACAGATAGCGAAGCCCCTTTTCCTCAGCGATCGTCAGCAGCTCCTCTCCGTATGCTGCAACGACGGCCTTGTTGGAGGTGATGACGTGCTTGCCTGCCTCAAGTGCGGCGCGGGAAAAATCGTAAGCGGGATGAAGGCCGCCCATCATTTCCACAACGATGCTGACCTCGGGGTCGGCGAGAATGACGTTGACGTCATGCACAATCCGATCGGCAAAGGGAGAATCGGGGAAATCACGCAGGTCGAGAATGTATTTTACTTCAATCGGTTCACCGACGCGGGAGGCGATCAGATCGTGATTGCGGGTCAGCACCTCGGCTGTACCGCTGCCGATTACACCAAAGCCAAGCAAAGCAACAGAAATCATGGAACATCCTTTCGCGGTTCGGACAGAAAACGTACCGCATCATATAATAGAATAATGGCAGAAATCCCGCCGCATGAATCGGCGGAAGGAAACATATTTATATTATACCACAGATTTGTCCGTATGGCAAACAAAAAATGCAAAAAAAGAAAAAATGCTTGTAAATCTGTCGGGGATATGATAAAATACCCATGAAGAAAAGGCGGTGAACGAGATGACGATTTTCAGCGATAAGCAAAGCGTGAAAATTTACGTTTTATATTTAATGGATAATATCAATTATCCGCTCCCTTATCCGACCATCAACGATATGATTATGCAGAACGAGTTCGTGGGGTATCTTGACTTTGCGGAATGCTTTGCCGAGATGCTGGATGACGGGCTGGTGCTCGAGCAGCAGATCGACGGGGTGGACTGCTACTGTGTCTCGGACAGAGGACGGACGGTGGCTGAGGAGCTGTCGGGCAATCTCCTGCCCTCGGTTCTCGATGACAGCCTGGCCAATGCCTGGCGGATGATCGATTTCAACAAACGGGGAATCAAATGCCGCAGTGAGATCTCGTCCCGGGAGGATGGGAAGACTCTGCTTCGCTGTGAAATGACCGAGCACGGCAAGGAGCTCTTCAACATTACGCTTGCCGTTGAATCGGAGGCGCGGGCCAAACGGATGAAGGAAATCTACGGCAGCCGTCCCGACGTGGTTTGGCGCGGTATGCTGGCGCTTTTGACGGGAGAACCCAAGTTTTTGTTTGATTGATGAAAAAGGGGATTTTGACAGAACGAATTGCGCCGCAACGGTAAATTTCGCGGGGAACATCTTGCTTGATGAAAAAATCAACAAAAAATTTGCGGCGAATTTTGTCCGATTTGCACATAAATTTTCTCATCTGTGATAAACCTGTAAAATTTTTTCGCAAAATCTATTGACAATTTGGGGATTTGTGCTATAATGATAGGTGTGAAGTTAACATCTATCGCTGTCCGACGCGATTGCGTTTGGTAAACAGCCCCCGATTGTGCTTGCCTTTGGAAGGAAACACTTATGCATGATGCTGTAATGAAGAATGACCGTGCTGAGGTGCGGGAGCTCCTCCTTCTGATTCGACAGGGGGATCAAGCCGCATTCGGTCGGCTTTATGCGCGTTATCTTCCGCTGATCGGCCGTTTGATTTCGGGCTTTTCCTCTCATTTTGTATGTGAGGAAGATGCAGAGGATTTCAGACAGGAGGCGGCGCTTGCCCTTTATCAGGCGGCACTTGCCTTTCGGCTTGAGCAGAATGAGGTTTCGTTTGGACTGTTTGCCAAGGTGTGTATGACCAATCGAATGATTGACAAGCTGCGTGTGCTCGACCGTCTTGGGAGAACCGAGGTTTTTGACGAGACCGAGGAAGCACCGGCGTATCCTTCCGCGGCAGACCCTGCTGTCCGCATTCTGGATGCGGAGGCGGTTGCATCGATCAACTCTTTGATCGATGGTAATCTATCTGCCTACGAGCGCCGTATCCTCAAGTGGTATCTTTCGGGGTATTCCGCGCGGGAAATCGCCAAAGCGGCGGCGAAGGATGAAAAATCGGTGACCAATGCGATTTATCGAATCAAGCGGAAACTGAAAAATATACTTCAATCTTAATATATGCCCGGGTAGCTTAACAAAGAGCGTTGTTTTCTCAAAGGTGTCGGTTGGAATCCGTCTATGGGCAATAATCACAATTTTTTTAAGTGAGGTAAGAAAGTCATGTACCAAGACAAGACCCTTGTATGCAAGGAATGTGGCCAGGAATTCGTTTTCACTGCAGGTGAGCAGGAATTCTACGCCGAGAAGGGCTTCCAGAACGAGCCGCAGAGATGCAAGGCATGCCGCGACCTGAGAAAGAGCGCCGGCAAGGCAAATCGTGAGATGTTCACCACCACTTGTGCCGCTTGCGGTAAGGAAGCAAAGGTTCCGTTCCAGCCTTCTGAGGACAGACCTGTATACTGCAGCGAGTGCTACGCAGCACGCAAGGGCGAGTAATCGTCTATCGCAAAAAGAGCCGCAATGCGGCTCTTTTTGCTTTTTCTGCCCTTTTGCGCGGAAAAGAAAACGTTTTACAGGTAATTCATTTGTTTTTCATTGACTTGCCCCGGGATGTATGATATAATATGCGAGCAAGTCTGCGTAAAGTATAGACCCGCGCAAAAAGCGCCAAACCGCTTGCCCGAACGCCCAATTGTGAACAAAGTGTAAAT
>JAZNCR010000100.1:0-4330 GCA_045587605.1 Eubacteriales bacterium | reverse complement strand
GCGGTCGGCATAACAGCCGAGTGCTCGCTCCACGGCGTCCTTCATATCGTGGGCATTGTATGTCACGAAGGTCACACCGTTTCCTTCTCCCGTTTCGGGATTGGCGGGGGTAATCGTATCAAAGAGCCCGCCCGTTTCGCGGACGATGGGAAGCGTGCCGTAACGGCAGGCAATCATCTGGGCAAGACCGCACGGCTCGCTCTTTGAAGGCATAAGGAAGAGGTCTGCGCCCGCATAGATCCGCTTCGAGAGCGGCTTGTTGAAATCGATAACCGCGGCCACGCGACCGGGGTATCGGGCGGCAAGCGCACGGAAGAAATCCTCGTATTCGCGCTCACCCGTGCCGAGCAGGACGAACTGCATCTTCTGCGTCGAGAGAAGCTCGTCGATGACGTGACGGACAAGATCAAGCCCCTTGTGCGCGACAAGGCGGGTAATCATCGCGACGATCGGCGTATCGGACGAAGCCTCAAGGCCGAGCTCTCGCTGCAGCGCGGCCTTACAAGCCGCCTTACCGTCCGGTGCATCGGCCGAGAAGGAGATCGGAAGATCGGGATCTTCCTCGGGATTATAATAGACCACGTCAATGCCGTTGACGATGCCGGTCGATTTATATGCATATCGGTTGGTGATCGATTCAAGCCCGTGGGCAAAGAATGCATCCTGCAGCTCCTCGGCGTAGCGGCGACTGACCGTACTGAGGCGGTCACAGCAGACGATCGCCCCTTTGGTAAGATTGATGCAGCCGTTATGCTCCACGACAGCGCGGTCCTCCTCCCCGAGCGCAAAAACGTCGCCGAGGATCGAGAAGTCATAGTAGCCCTGATATTCGATATTGTGAATGGTGTATACCGCACGGATGCCCGCATAACGGGGATCGGCCGCATAGCGTCGCTTCAGATAGATCACCGAAAGTGCACTCTGCCAATCGTGCGCGTGCAGAACGTCGGGATAGAAGTCCACCTCGCGCATCAGCTCGAGCACGGCCATGCTGAAGAAGGCATAGCGCTCGCCGTCGTCAAAATTGCCGTAAAGCGCGGGACGCTTGAAATAATACTCGTTGTCGATGAAATACCAGGTCACGCCATCCTTTTCCAGCGTAAAAATACCGCAGTACTGCTTGCGCCATGCAAGCTCGACCGTAATGGCGCGGATAAAGGTCATCTTCTCCCGCCACTCAGGCTTGATCTGTCCGTAGAGCGGAATCACCACGCGGATGTCGACGCCGTCACCGAGACGGCGTTTAAGCGCGGCGGGGAGTGAGCCGAGCACGTCCCCAAGCCCTCCGCTTGAGGCGAACGGAAGGGCTTCGCCGCCCGCCATCAGAACACGCAGCGGCCGATTGTCGGATTGTTTTTTCACTTTCATACAACCTCCGTCAAAGCACGGTGCTCTTGTCAATGTAGAAGGGCAGTTCGGGATGTCCCGACAGACGGATACTCTCACGGATGACGACGTTCTTATCTGCGATGATACAGTTAAGCTCGCTTCCCGCGCCAACGTAGGTGCTGCCGAACAGAATCGAATTTCTGACCACCGCACCCGGGGCAATCCGTACACCGCGGAAGATAATCGAATTTTCAACCTCTCCTTCAATCCGGCATCCGTCGGCAATCATCGAATTCTTGATCTTCGCCCCCGCGAAATACTTCGTCGGTGCAGAGTTGCGGACCCGGGTCAGAATCGGCCGCTCGGGAACGTTAAAGAGCGAATCCCAGCGTTCGTGATCGGAAAGCAATGCCATGCTCTCCCGATAATAGCAGGCAAGCGAGGAAATGTCGGCATAAGTGCCGTGGTGGCGATAGATACGGAAATTGCGCCGATCGGCATTCTTGGCGATCACGTCGCGGGTAAACGAGGTATATCCGTGTGCGATGGCATCCTGGATGGCACTCATCAGATAGGTACGGGTGACAACCCAGATGTTGAGCCCCACGTCGCGGTCACGGAGTCCCGCCTCGGGACGAATAATGCAATCGGTAACCCGCCCCGACGCATCGGCTTCGTATATGACGCGGCGCTTCTCCCCGGTTGTAATGATCGGAAGATTTTTGACCACCATGGTCAGATCGGCATCGTGCTCAACGTGATCCCGTACGACATCCGCGATGTCAATATTGCAAATTACGTCGCAGTCGGAGAGCACAACGTAATCCTCCTGCATTTCGGAAATGGCATATGCGACGCTCTTGAGAGCTTCAAGACGTGAGGAATAGAATTCGTTATTTGCCGTATTGGCATAGGCCATGATATAAGGCGGGAGCAATCTGACCCCTCCCGAACGGCGGGCCAGGTCCCAGTCCTTACCCGAACCGATGTGGGACATCAGCGATGAATAGTTGTTATGGGTAATGACCGAAATATTGGAAATGCCCGAATTCACCATATTGGAAAGCGCAAAGTCAATCAGACGGTAGCGGCAGGCAAAGGGTACCGATGCCATGGTACGCATACGGGTAAGCTCGGGGACGTGCCCCTCATGCAGATTCGAAAAGATAATGCCGGATGCGTTCATTACTGCACCTCCTTATGATATTCGGTCGAGCCTGCGGCAACCATAATGCCGTCAGGCACGGTCATGTCGGCGGAAATCTCGGTCTCGGTACCGATTACCGTCAGCTTACCGCCGTCTGCCCGCGCGCGGCCGACGACCGCGCCCGCACCGATGGTGCAGTCGCTGTCAATAATGGCATACTCGATCACAGCACCCGCTTCAACCGAAATATTGCCCATCAGAATCGAGTCGCGCACAACGGCACCCGGCTCAACGCGAACGTCCCCGAACAGCACCGAATGCTCAACGCGGCCGTAGATTTCACAGCCCTCGGTGATCAGCGAATCGGACACCTCCGCCGATGCGCCGATATACTGGGGCGGTCTCGCTTCGCTTCGAGAGAAGATTTTCTTTCCGCTGTAAAGATCAAACACCGGCTTCTCGCCCAGAAGATCCATATTGGCCTCCCAGAAGCTGTCGAGCGTACCGACGTCCTTCCAATATCCCGAGAAGGGATATGCATACATCTTAAGGCCGTCTGCCAGCATGGCGGGAATAATGTTTTTGCCGAAATCCTTTGCCGAGTCCTCATCCGCTTCGTCGCGAATGAGATAATCGGTCAGCACGTCGGTGTTGAAAATATAGATGCCCATGGACGCCTTGTTGCTCTTCGGCACAGGCGGCTTCTCTTCAAACTCCACGATGCGCAGATCGTCATCGGTATTCATAATGCCAAAGCGGCTGGCTTCCTCAAGCGGAACCTCGATGACGGCGATCGTGGCATCGGCGCCGGCTTGCTTATGGGCTTTCAGCATTTGACTGTAATCCATATTATAAATATGGTCTCCCGAGAGCACGAGCACGTAATCGGGATCGTAGCGACGGATAAAATTGAGATTCTGATAGATGGCGTTTGCCGTCCCGCGATACCAGTCTCCGCCCTTCTTGCCCTGATAGGGCGGAAGCACCATCACGCCTCCCCAGTTGCGGTCAAGGTCCCAGGGCTGCCCGTTGCCGATATACTCGTTGAGCACGAGGGGCTGATACTGTGTCAGCACACCGACGGTGTCAATATGCGAATGGACACAGTTGGAAAGTGGGAAATCAATGATACGGTATTTCCCGCCGAAGGGGACTGCCGGTTTGGCCACACGCTCGGTCAGCGTATAAAGCCTGCTTCCCTGCCCGCCGGCGAGAAGCATCGCGACACATTCTTTTTTCTTGTACATAAGATTGCCCTGCTTCGGTTCTGTCCGCCCGAAGCTTCCTTTCACTGATATTTTTCGGTCGCGCACCGCGCGATCATTGACCGTCCCGTGCCGTGGGCAGCGTGACGGAGGAGAGGCATGGAGTCAGCAGAATTGCCGAGTATGGGGGGAGATCAAGCGTGAGACGGTATCCGTCTCCCTCGGTCTCCGTCCGAATGCGTGAGGGAACGACACGGCCTCCCCCGCCGAAGCGAGTCTCGTCGGTCGAGAACACCGGCGTGTAGAAGGGTGCTCCGTCGGTCAGATAAAGCGCATAATCCCGCCGTTCAACCGGACCGAAATTAAGCACGGCAACGATCTCTCCCCCCCGACGGTCGAACCGCCTGAAGCTGATGACGTTGTTGTCTCTGTCGTCCGGATTGATCCACCGAAAGCCGTCCCAGCTGTCATCAATTTCCCACAGCGGGGGTGTTTCAAGATAAAAACGGTTGATCGCCGAGACGAAACACTGCGTTTTGCGGTGCATCTCGTAATCGGTCATAAACCATTCAAGCTGATTTTCGTAGTCCCATTCTCTGAACTGCCCGTAAGTCGGAGGCCAAGCGGTCTTAGGAAGACAATTTCATCA
>JAZNCR010000099.1:0-2604 GCA_045587605.1 Eubacteriales bacterium | reverse complement strand
AACTCACGCCTGCGATCCGCGAGCAGTTCGCCGTAGAAGTCAAGCAGGTAGCCGATGGTCAGATTTTTTTCAAACATAATGGCACGGCACCCCTGTAAAGCAAAATACTTTACAGATTATAGCACAAGCCCTTTGCCTTGTCAAGGGGGATTTGCAAATTTCCAAAATAATTTTCAAAAAATATTTTCCCCGGTGAGAAAATTCTCCCTTTTGCGTGTTATAATGGATGTAAGACGTTTTACACCGAAAGGAGTCCCTCATGGATGAACGCTACGCTGCCCTTGTGCTCGCTAACCGTGTCGGGCTGATCGGCTATCTTTCCCGCTACGTGGATACGGGGACGGCGGAGGAGCTTGCCGCAGATGCCTTCGCCGCACTCTGGAGGAAGCTTCCCACCCTCAAGGAGGATAACCTCCGCGCATATCTCTATGCGACAGCACGCAATCTTGCGCGAAATCATCTCAGACGGCAAAAGCGAATTCTTTCCTTTGAGGAAATGCCAACCGAGCTTCCCGCCGTCGATCCCGAGCTCGATGCCCTCCTCATCCGCGACGAGAGATGCCGCATCCTTCACGAGGCGCTCGCCGAGCTTCACCCCGATTACCGCGCCGCCCTGCACCTGCTCTATTTTGCCGAGCTGTCCCCAAAGGAAGCCGGTCGGGTGCTCGGCAAAACCGCAAAGCAAATGGGCAATCTTACCTATCGCGCCAAAGCCGCCCTCCGACGGGCTCTTGAGGCGCGCGGCATCGACTCCCCCGATGCCTTCTCATGAAAGGAGTCAATATGCGAACCGAACAAGAATTCCTCGCCATGGTCGAGGATAAAATCAAAATCCAAGAGACAAAAAAACAGATTCCCGTCCGTATCGCCCTCGTCGCCGCGGCGGCTCTGCTTGTCTCGACCGCCCTCCTTGCCGGCACGGCCGCCATGCGGCAGACTGCGCCGCCCGACACCGAGCGGACACCCGTCACCGTCATTCCCCCCGCGCCGGAAGTCACCACCCCGATGACCGAGCCTGCCATTGACACGGAGATCGTCGCGGCCGCATCAAACGCCCCCTACGCTCCCCATGTTCTCACACAGCCTGCACCCGAATCCGGTCATACGCCCGAAACTGAAATCGCCCCCGAGACTCTCCCGGGACAGATGGGCATCTTTCTGCCGGCCGCGCGCACCTATCGCGGTGCTCTCTATCTCCCCGTCTATGCATCGGTGCTCCCCCTCACGCAGGAGGATATCGGCGTGCAAATCCCCGATTCGCTCGACGGATTAGACGGATTAACCGACCGAATCTATACCATGCGCGGGATCAGCGAGGACTATTTTCTTCTCGTTGATGCGGACGGTCTCAGAGGACTTGTCAATTACAACTACCGTCCCGCCAATCTCGGGGAGATGATCACCGCACTGAATTTTGAAAAGGAGCTTGAATTCGGCTCTGTCTATACAAGTGAGGTTATCGACGGTCAATACCGATTGTGGCAGATTGACGGACTTGACGCCGCCGAGCTTTGGGCCCTGCTTTTCTCCATGCCCGAAAGCATCCCCGAGCGTCTGACATATCAGATCGACATCGAAGCCATTCAGCGCGAGGCAGAAGCAGCGGGTGCTGCAGTCGCGCCGCCCTACGACCCGATCAGACAGTATATCGCCGAGCGATCCTTCCCGGCTGACATCAGCGTATCCATCAGCCTGCCCCGCCTCGGCATCGTGAACCACTCGATTATGATCTCCCGTGAGGGCTGGCTTTGGACGAATCTGCTCTCCTCGGGTGCATATTTTGCCGTCTCCCCTACCCTCTGTGACGATATTCTCGTCTATGCACGGCAGGCGGGCGAATGGACCGATATGACTCCCATCGCTCCCTCTGTCGAGGTGCCGGAAACCACCTCGGAGATTTATTTCTCCCCTGTGGACACCGTCACATGGACCAGCACCGCTGTATCCGCCCCCCCGGAAACCCCGTAAAAAGGACAACTGCCGATGCATCGCACACGCCATGCATCGGCAGTTTTTTAATCATGCTTTATCCTGATGAAAGCGGAGCGTGACACTTCCCTTGCGTGCCTGTGCAAAGTCATGGAGCACATCAAAGAAGGGGATCACGCGAAGACCGAGCTTCTCCTGCAATGCTGTAAAAGCATAGATATCGATCTCGATCGGGCGGTCGGGGAGTTCGCTCAGACAATCCCAGAGCGCGTCCCAGTTCCGACCGTAATGGGGTGGGAGCGCAAAGGCCGCGGAAAGCAGTGTATGCAGCTCCCCTACCGTATCAATCGGCCGCAGATCAAGTGCGATGCGAAGGGGGATTTTTTCGTCGGTCATCTCACACTCACCTCTTCTCTGCCAGTGCGCGGCGGTAAAGTGACTCCATCTGCGCCGTCATGGCTGCGGCAGTAAAGCGCTCTTCATAGCGCGCATACGCGCCGCGGCAAAGCGAGGCGTAATTGGCAGAATCCGCCCTGACACGGAGAATGGCCTCGGCGAGCGCGGCAGAATCCTTGATCGGGACGAGATAGCCGTTCACACCGTCCTCCACCATATACGGGTTTCCGCCGTACATACTGGCCACGATGGGGCGGGAGAGACTCATCGCCTCGGCAA
>JAZNCR010000098.1:0-5904 GCA_045587605.1 Eubacteriales bacterium | reverse complement strand
GACACGGCACGGCTCAAGCACCTGGTCGGAGCTGATCTCGGCGTTGACAGCCGCAACGTCCACACCTTCATCATCGGCGAGCACGGAGACAGTGAGCTCGCCGTCTGGAGCAGTGCAAACGTCTCGGGTATTGATCTTTCTCACTTCTGCCGGATCTGCGAAACCTGTCCCGGAAGGATGGAGGAAATGCATCGGCTCTTTACCGACGTGCGCGACAGCGCCTATCGAATTATCGAAGCCAAGGGGGCGACTTACTATGCGATCGCGCTGGCCGTGAATCGCATTGCGGCCTCCATCGTGCGCGATGAAAACTCGGTGCTTCCCGTCTCCACGCTGGTGGACGGGCATTACGGGCTCTCCGACGTTTGCCTCGGACTCCCCGCCATCGTAGGTCGTGACGGCGTGCGAGAGGTGCTTGAAATTCCGCTGAGTGCAGAGGAGAAGGAAAACCTTCTGATGTCGGCGGATAAGCTCAAACGCCTCATCGCCGAAGCCAAGCTGTACTGAAAAGCAAAAGGGAGACGCCGTTCATACAAACGGCATCTCCCTTTTGCTGATCGCGGTCAATTCCCGCAAACGGTTTGCTTGAGGCTTGAGATTTCCTCCATCCACACGGCAGAGGAAACGTCGCTCGGCATCCGCCAGTCACCGCGCGGAGAAATACCGACAGAGCCAACCTTCGGGCCGTCGGGCAGACAGGAGCGCTTGAACTGCTGGCTGAGGAAGCGGCGGGTAAAGATATGCAGCCAGTTGAGGATGGTTGCGTCATCATATGCCCCCGCAAAAGCAATGCGGGCAAGACGGAAGATTTTGCGCGGAGAAAAACCAAATCTGAGCATGAGATAGAGATAGAAATCGTGCAGCTCGTATGGCCCCACCAAATCCTCGGTAATCTGTGCAATCTCGCCGTCCTTCGGCGGAAGAAGCTCGGGACTGACGGGGGTCGCCAGAATATCGCGCAGGCAGGCGGCAAGTGCGGGGGCACCGCTCTTCTCCGCCACATCGGCAGCATAACCGACGATATGCCGCACAAGGGTCTTCGGCACGTCGGCGTTGACCCCGTACATCGACATATGGTCGCCGTTATAGGTCGCCCAGCCGAGTGCCAGCTCGGAAAGGTCTCCCGTTCCGATGACAAGCCCGTTTTCGGCATTGGCAACGTCCATGATGATCTGCGTCCTCTCTCTGGCCTGTCCGTTTTCATAAACAACGTCATGCCGATCGGGATCGTGACCGATGTCGCAAAAATGCTGCTTCACCGATGCGGCAATGTCAATGGTGCGCAGCGTCACGCCAAGCTCGGCACAAAGCCGCTCGGCATTGGTTTTCGTGCGCACCGTCGTGCCGAAGCAGGGCATGGTCACGGCAATGACGTCCTCGCGCGGACGGCCGAGCAGATCCATCGCACGAACCGTCACAAGCAGGGCAAGGCAGGAGTCCAGTCCACCCGAGACGGCGATCACGCATTTCTCGGCAAACGCACGCGCAATGCGCTGGCGCAGACCGTATGCCTGAATGGTCAGAATCCGCTCACACCGCTCACCAAGCGCAGCCTTATCCGCGGGAACGAAGGGATGCGGATCAACCGTGCGGGTAAGCACCGTATCGGATACGGGCAGGCTGAAGGACGTGCGCAAATAGCCGCCGAGATCCTGCTTCCAGGTGTTATTATGCATCCGCTCGCGCACGAGACGGAAGAGGTCGATCTCGCTTGCCACGTAATCACCCGCATAGGCAAAGGGGGCGCGCTCGGCAAGAACGTCTCCGTTTTCGGCAATCGTGCTGTGTCCCGAGAAAACGACGTCGGTCGTGGACTCGCCCATGCCTGCGTTGGCATAGACGTAGCCCGCCATCTGACGCGCCGACTGACCGGTGATCAGCTGTGTGCGATAATCATCCTTGCCAACCGAAGCGGGGCTTGCCGAAGGATTGCAGAGGAGTGTCGCCCCCGCCGCCGCATGAGCGGAGGAAGGCGGAACGGCTGCCCACAGATCCTCACAGATCTCGACCGCCGCACGAAGCTCGGGCATCTCGGCACAGCAGAAAAGCTGTTTCGTGCCGAACGGCACTTCCCTGCCGCAGACGGTAACGCGGCAAATGCCCTCGGGTGCAGGCGCAAAGGTGCGCACCTCGGCAAATTCGCTGTAATTCGGCAGATGGGTCTTCGGCACGATACCGAGCAGCGCACCGCCGGCACAGACCGCCGCACAGTTATAAAGCTTGTCCCCGACGGCAAGCGGAAGCCCGATGACCGAGAGAATGGGAGTGTCTGCCGTTTCGGCAAGATAGCACCCAAGCGCGGCTTCGGCCGCCGTGATGAGTGACTGATGGAAGAAAAGATCGCCGCAGGTATACGCAGTGATCGAAAGCTCGGGGAAAACGATAACGTGAACACCGTCGTTCGCCGCCGCACGGGTGATGCGGATCAGCTCACCGACATTGTACGGGCAATCGGCAACACGCACGGCGGGCGTTGCGGCCGCAACGCGAATAAATCCGTCTTTCATCTTGACAGTTCCTTTCGGTTTGGGGTATACTATACACAGTGCCGACAGCAATCGGCATATGTCAGCGTACGTCTGCTTATTATTATAGACCCAATCGAACGAAATTACAACAGATATTTGCAAAAAAATCCAATTTGGAGGAATGAACGATGGCAAAAGCAAAGCGCGTACTGATCGTCGTCGACTACCAAAATGACTTTGTGGACGGCGCACTCGGCTTTCCGGGTGCGGAAAAGCTTGAAGCCCCCATCGCCGAGCGCATCGCGAAAGAGCTTGCGGCGGGCGGCGAGATCATCTTCACGCTTGACACGCACGAGGAGAATTACCTCGATACCGCCGAGGGAAAAAAGCTGCCTATCCCGCACTGCATCCGCGGCACGGAGGGACATCGGATCACCGAGGGTCTCCTTCCCTATCTTGACCGCGCGGTACTCGTTCTTGAAAAGCCAAGCTTCGGCTCCCTGACCCTCGGCGCATTTTTGCGCGAGAAGGATTATGCCCGCGTTGAGCTCTGCGGTCTTGTATCAAGCATCTGCGTGCTTTCCAATGCAGTTATCGCTAAGGCCGCTCTGCCCGAAGCCGAGATCGTGGTGGACACCGCTCTCACCGCCGCGCCTGATCCTGCGGCGCACGAGGCGGCAATGGCAGCGCTTGGCGGTATTCAGATCACGGTAATCTGACCGTAATACTCACCGATCCGACCTCAATTTGGTCGGAAGAAAGGGATTTCTCATGCGAAATCTGACTATGCTCTGCGATTTTTACGAGCTCACCATGGCGGGCGGCTACCACCGTACCGACATGGCAAAAAAGATCTGCTATTTCGATCTCTTTTTCCGCCGCGTACCCGATGGCGGCGGCTATGCGATCGCGGCAGGTCTTGAGCAGGTGATCGACTATATCAAAAATCTCAAGTTTACCGAGGAGGACATCGCCTATCTGCGCGAAAAGGGCTGTTTTGATGAGGACTTTCTTGCCTATCTGCGCGAGTTCCGCTTCACGGGCGATATCTGGGCTGTGCCCGAGGGAACGGTCGTCTTTGCCAACGAGCCCCTCCTCACCGTCCGCGCCCCCGCCATCGAGGCGCAGTTCATCGAAACCTTCCTTCTGCTTGCCATCAACCACCAGTCGCTGATCGCCACCAAGGCAAGCCGCATCGTCCGTGCCGCACAGGGCCGCCCGGTCAGCGAATTCGGCGCACGGCGCGCACAGGGAGCGGATGCGGCGATCCTCGGCGCACGCGCGGCCCATATCGGCGGCTGTGCGGCAACCGCCACCACCATGACCGACACCCTCTACGGCGTTCCCGCAACCGGAACGATGGCCCATTCCTGGATACAGCTCTTTGATGATGAATACGAGGCCTTCCGCGCCTACTGCGAATGTTATCCCGAAAATGCCACCCTGCTCGTCGACACCTATCACGTGCTGGAGAGCGGTATTCCCAATGCAATCCGCGCCTTCCGCGAGGTGCTTCTGCCGAAGGGTATCACCCGCTGTGCAGTTCGCCTTGACTCGGGCGACCTCGCTTATCTCTCCCGCAAAGCGCGCAAAATGCTCGATGAAGCCGGCCTGACCGAATGTCGCATCATCGCCACCAATGCGCTGGATGAGCACCGCATCATCGATCTGCTCCATCAGGGCGCCTGCATTGATGCCTTCGGCGTGGGCGAGCGCCTGATTACCGCGAGCAGCGATCCCGTCTTCGGGGGCGTATATAAGCTCTGCGCAGTGGAGGAGGACGACGGAACGATCGTTCCCCGCATCAAGATCAGCGAGAATACCGCAAAAATCACCACACCGCATTTCAAGCAGGTCTACCGTCTCTATGACCGCGCCACCGGCAAGGCCGAGGCCGATCTGCTCTGCCTGCGGGACGAGACGATTGACACCGACGCCCCCCTCACCATCTTCGACCCCGACTATACCTGGAAGCGCAAAACCCTCACCGACTTCACCGCTCGCCCCCTTCTCATCCCCATCTTCCTCGGCGGCGAGCAGGTCTATACCCCGCCGACACTTGAGGAGATCCGCGCCCTCTGCACCAAGGAAAAGGAAAGCATGTGGGATGAAGTCCTGCGCATGGACAACCCGCATAATTACTACGTCGACCTCTCCGCCCGCCTCTGGGGTGTCAAGCAGCAAATGCTCGCCGCTCATGCGGAGAAATAACGAAATCAAAAAGAAAAATACGAGAACTCATGAAGTAGGCCCCAAAGTTTAGACAAAATTAAATATTAAATTGTTTGCAAATGAGCTCGGTATTGAACCGGGCTCATTCCTTTTTGTATATAGTATATCCACTTCAGAGAAAAGAGAGCACCATGCATCAACCCACTTTCCCTTTATGTTCGCCATGCGGGGCGCAAAAAATATATAATCCGGACACGAATCCGGTCGGTGATCGTCATTGGACCGAGTCTGAAAATGTTCGGGTCTACCTGGAATTTTTTTCACAGCATGACACCGAATTCGAAAACAAAAACAAGCCTTAACTCCAAAGGCTCGGATGATGCCTGCCGGAACAGGGAAAAAGTGTAAAAAAAAGAGAGAACCATACAATTTTCTCTTTACAAATTCCGAAAAAAGGAGTATAATATATTCGACAAAAAATCCACCAATATAAAGGAGTATGGATTCGGCTATGAAAAAGTTGTACGAAGGCAAGACGAAGGACGTTTATGAGCTCGAGAACGGCAACGTTCTCTTGAAGTTCAAGGATGACTGCACCGGCAAGGACGGCGTATTTGATCCCGGAGAAAATACGGTTGGACTCACCATCGAGGGCATCGGTAAGGCAAACCTTCAGACCTCGATTCATTATTTTGAGCTGCTCAAGCAGGCCGGCATCAAGACCCACTACGTTTCGGCAAATATTGCCGAGGTAACCATGGAGGTTCTCCCCGCAGAATGCTCCGGCAAGGCGCAGGGCGGAGGCGGCCTTGAGGTTATCTGCCGCCTGGTCGCAACCGGCAGCTTCATCCGCCGCTATGGTGAATATATCAAGGACGGTACCCGCATTGAGGGCGGCTACGTAGAGTGCACCTTCAAGAACGATGCAAAGGGTGACCCGCTGGTTACCGGCGAGGGTCTTGCCGTTCTCGGTGTTATGTCCCCCGCTATGTTCGAGAACATGAAGGAGCAGACACTCAAGATTACCAAGATCGTTGCTGACGACCTCAAATCGATCGGTCTTGATCTGTGGGACATCAAGTTTGAGTTCGGCTACAACAACGGCGAGGTTATCCTCATCGACGAAATCGCATCGGGCAATATGCGCGTTTATCGCGGCAGCGAAATTGTTGAGCCCGTCAAGCTCACCGAGCTGATTCTCAACCGCTGAGTCTCCCATGAAAAAAGCTGACGGCGTTCGGAATGAACGCCGTCAACTTTTTCA
>JAZNCR010000097.1:0-3092 GCA_045587605.1 Eubacteriales bacterium | reverse complement strand
ACCGACGCCGATGGTCTGGCCGTCGACTGCGTAGCAGACGGAGTTCGACTGGGTATATTTGAGGGTGATCAGCGCGATCACAAGGTCACGCTTTGCCGAGTCGGGCAGATTCTTATTTGCGGTAACCACGTTGGCGAGCATATCGTTGTCGATCTTCAGCTCGTTGCGGCCCTGCTCGAAGGTGATGCCGAACACCTGCTTGCGCTCGATCGGATCGGGCACGTAGCTCTCGTCGATCTCGACGATGTTGTAATTGCCCTTACGCTTTGACTTGAGCACCTCAAGTGCCTCGGGGGTATAGCCGGGGGCGATAACGCCGTCCGACACCTCGCGCTTGATGATCATGGCAGTGGTCAGGTCGCAGACGTCGCTGAGGGCGATCCAGTCACCGAAGGAGGACATTCTGTCTGCACCGCGTGCGCGGGCATAGGCGCAGGCGAGGGGGGATTCGTTGAGGCCCTCGATGTCGTCAACAAAGTAGATCTTCTTGAGGGTGTCCGACAGCGGCTCGCCGACAGCGGCACCTGCAGGGCTGACGTGCTTGAAGGAAGCGGCAGCGGCAAGACCGGTAGCGGCCTTCAGCTCGCGGACGAGCTGCCAACCGTTGAGCGCGTCAAGGAAGTTAATATAGCCCGGACGGCCGCAGAGCACGGTGATGGGCAGCTCTCCCTCGTGCATGAAGATGCGGGAGGGCTTTTGATTGGGATTACAGCCGTATTTCAATTCGAGTTCGGTCATGATCGGTTATCCTTTCGTCTGTTATACGTTCTTGTTGACGATGACCGTCTCGGCATCGCCCGTTTCAAGGTCAATATAGGAAACGTAGAGAGAGACCTTGTTGTCTTCGTTGAGATTTGCCCAAAGCAAATCTGCCATGGCCTGCGCATCGGGAGCATCGCAGATCACGCGGCGGGGCTCTCCTTCAAAGGAGGGCAGCGGATCCAGGTTTTCTTCGTAGGTATGAATGAAGTGGCCGTAACCGGCAACGGGTGCGTCATACTCATAGAAGAAACGGTGATTGCAGTCAGGATTGCCGTCGGCAGACTTGAGGATCGAAAGCTTATAGGAGCCGTCTGCGGCAAGCAGACCCGAAATGCGGGGGGTATAGTTCGGGGGGTCGGGCTCGAAGCAGCGGGTGCGCAGACCGTCGGCGAACGACTTGCCGGCAACCATGTACTCACGGATGGTATCGGTCTGGTCGCCGTTGGTTACGATCAGCCCTGCGTCAATTTTACGCACGGGATGATAGATGATCAGCGAAGGGTCGACCATTTTGGACTCATCGTACGCACGGGTACGGATGCCGTCGTCGGTCGTCTCAAACACACGGTTGCGGCTGTTGGCACTGCGGCCCATGATGAAGTAGGCCACAACGCCGTATTTGTTGTCGGCAGAGCGGCCGAGAATAATGCCGCGGCCGGGATATGCGTGGGCGGCGAGCAGGCCGCCGATGTTTTTTGCAGTCATGACAATCTCCTTAAATTATACCTTGGTGTAAAGCACGAAATTTTGCCTTCATTAAGCCTCCCTTGTGCAGAAGGGGAGGCGCAAGCACCGCGAGGTTGCTTGCAATCTCGGAGGCGGAACGGCGCAGCCATGACGGAGAGATTGTTGCCGACCTGACAGCAAGGCGTAACGAATATATTCTATACTCTGCTTAGCGTTAGGTTTACAATCCCTCAGTCAGCTTCGCTGACAGCTCCCTTTACACAAGGGAGCCTTGGTGCAAAATCCTATATGTTTTTCTTTTCGCTTGCCGAAACAATCTCGGCACTGACCAGCTCGGCCGCACGGGGAAGCAGATACCACTCTGCCTGCTCCATGACGCGGCGCTGAAGAAGCTCGGGGGTATCTCCCGGCTCAATTTCGACGGCACGCTGGAGAATGATTCGTCCGCCGTCGCAGACTTCGTTGACGAAATGTACCGTTGCACCCGTTACCTTGACCCCGTATTCGAGTGCCGCTTCATGTACGCGCAAGCCGTAGAAGCCCTTGCCGCAGAAGGAGGGAATCAGCGAGGGGTGAACGTTGATGATGCGCTCGGGCCACTCACGCACAAAGTCTTCGCTGAGAATCGAGAGGAAGCCGGCTAAAATGATAAAATCAATCTTATGTTCCTTGAGCGCCGAAGTAATCCCTGCCTCAAATTCGGCGAGATCGGCACACGCGCGGCGATCGACCACCACGGCGGGAACACCGTGCTTGGCCGCCCGCTCAAGTGCGTAGACGCCCGGCTTGCTTGAGATGACCAGCTCGATCTTACCGCTCTGGATAATCCCCGCTTCCTGTCCGTCAAGCAAAGCCTGCAGATTGGTGCCGCCGCCCGATACGAGGACGGCAATGCGTGCCTTCGTCAGCATAAGACGACTCCGTCGCCCTCGGCAACCTCACCGATCAGATACGCATCCTCGCCGTTCTCACGAAGGATACGGATTGCGCGGTCAGCGTCAGCGGCGGGAACGATAATCGACATACCGACACCCATGTTATAGGTGTTGAACATATCACGCTCGGGAACGTTGCCCTCACGCGCGATCATATCGAAGATAGGCAGAACGCGAACAGATTTACGTTCGATCTTTGCACAGAGTCCGTCGGGCAGTGCGCGCGGAATATTCTCATAAAAGCCACCGCCCGTAATGTGCGAGATCGCGCCGACCTTAACCTGATCGCAGAGCGCAAGCACACTCTTGACGTAGATCTTGGTGGGGGTCAGAAGAGCCTCACCGAGGGTCATGCCGAGGTCATTGTAATAAACCGACAGATCGCGGTTCTCCACGTCGAATACACGGCGAACCAGCGAGAAGCCGTTGGAGTGTACACCGGTGGAAGCGAGTGCAATCACCGCGTCACCCGGCTTAACCGCCTTGTGGTCGACGATCTTTGCACGGTCAACCACACCGACCGAGAAACCGGCCAGGTCGTACTCATCCTCGGGCATCAGACCCGGATGCTCTGCCGTCTCGCCGCCGGTGAGGGCACAGCCGGCCTGAATACAGCCCTCGGCAACGCCGGAGACGATTGCGGCAACCTTCTCGGGGAAGTTCTTGCCGATGGCAATATAGTCGAGGAAGAAGAGGGGCTTTGCGCCG
>JAZNCR010000096.1:0-7773 GCA_045587605.1 Eubacteriales bacterium | reverse complement strand
CAGTCGTCGGACGGGGTATGGTCAAAGCTCGCGGAACGGCGGCGCGCGTATTCAACGCCGTATCAAACGCGGGTGTAAACATAAAAATGATCGACCAGGGCTCCTGCGAGCTCAATATCATCCTTGGTGTGGACGACCGTGACTTTGAAGCCGCACTTCGGGCAATTTACGCGGAATTTGTCAGGTAAGTGAGAAAAAAGAATAAAAAGAAAGACGAAATTACCCCTTGACGAAGCAGGCTTCGTGTGATATAATATCGGTAATTTCTATTCAATAAGGCGCAAACGAAGACCAAAGCGGTGAACTTCCCGTTGCAGAGAGAAGCCGGCAGCTGAAAGGCTTTACGGAGAATCACCGAAACTCCCTTCGAGGCATCTGCCGCGCTTGACACCGAACGGATCTCGGATCCCGGTAGGCTGTCACGGCTTCCGCCGTTATCGGATGGGGCATATCTGTGCCCGAGAGTGCCGCTTCGTGCCGAGGCGGAATGCGGGTGGTACCGCGGAGAACGATGATTCGTCCCCCGTCCCGAGCAGAGAAATCTGTCCGAGACGGGGGATTTTTCGTTGAATTGATGTGATTTTTTTTGAGATGAAAGGAAACTGCAATGGAATTTATCGACGTAACTTTGGGCGAATGGATGGACAAGATTGCGGCGGAATATCCGGATCAGCCGGCGGTTGTCTATACGCATAAGTTTGACTATAAGCGCACCTACAGCGAATTCAACGCCGAGTGTGATACGATCGCGAAGGCTTTCCTCGCAATGGGGATCGGTCGGGGAGATCACGTTGCGATCTGGGCGACCAACTATCCGCAATGGATGCTGACCCTTTTTGCCTGCGCCAAAATCGGTGCCGTGCTTGTTACGGTGAATACCGCATATAAGATTCACGAGGCGGAGTATCTGCTCAAGCAGTCGGACACCAAGATGCTGGTCATGAGTACCGGTCTCAAGGATGTCAACTACGTGGAGATTATCAATCGCCTCTGCCCCGAATTTGCAGCCGAGCCCGACAGCTATGCGCATACCTGCAAGCGTCTGCCCTGCCTGCGCACGGCGGTTACGCTCGATGAGGAGACCTATCCCGGTATGTATAACTGGCGTGATTTGTACGCGCTGGCGGAGACGGTTTCGGATGAAGCCTATGCTGAGGCAAGAGGGGGCTTTACCTGCCACGACGTTGTCAATATGCAGTATACCTCGGGCACCACGGGCTTCCCGAAGGGGGTTATGCTGACACACTACAACATCCTCAATAACGGCAAAACCATCGGTGACCGCATGAAGTTCACCGAGAAGGATAAGCTTTGCATTACCGTCCCCTTCTTCCATTGCTTCGGCCTCGTGCTGGCGATGATGGCCAGCATTACGCACGCGGTTACGATGGTGCCGGTTGAGCGCTATTCCCCCCGCAAGGTGATGGAAGCGCTGGAGATGGAGCAGTGTACGGCGGTACACGGTGTACCGACCATGTTCATCGGTATGCTGGAGCATCCCGACTTCAAGCAGTTTAAATTCAATCTGCGCACCGGCATCATGGCGGGCTCTCCCTGTCCCATCAAGGTCATGGAGCAGGTCGTGGAGGATATGGGGATGCGGGAAATTACCATCGTGTACGGCCAGACCGAGGCATCGCCGGGATGCACGCAGACGACGACCGACGATACGCTTGAGCGCCGTGTCAACACGGTCGGCAGAGCCTTCCCGGGTGTGGAAACCAAGATTGTCGATCCCGAGACGGGAGAGACGCTTGGCCCGGGTAAGATCGGCGAATTCTGCGCCCGCGGATATAACGTCATGAAGGGATACTACAAAATGCCCGAGGCAACCGCACAGGCAATCGATCGTGACGGATGGCTGCATACGGGCGACCTTGCCTGCTGTGACGAGGACGGTTACTACAAGATCACCGGACGCATCAAGGATATGATTATCCGCGGCGGCGAAAATATCTATCCGAAGGAAATTGAGGACTTTATTTATACGCACCCGAAGGTCAGCGACGTGCAGGTCATCGGCGTGCCGAGCAAGGCCTACGGCGAGGAGATCATGGCGTGCATCATTCCCAAGGAGGGAGAGACACTGACCGAACAAGAAGTCAAGGAATACGTGCTTGCCTCCATGGCCAAGCATAAGGTGCCGAGCTACGTCATGTTTGTTGAGGCCTTCCCGATGAATGCGGCCGGCAAAATTCTCAAATATAAGCTGCGCGAGATGGCGGTTGACGAATTGAGCCTCCATGAAGCGGCCGCAATTGAGACGGCATAAGAAGAAGGATAACTGAGCCTTTACAAAATGCCCGCTCTGTGCTATACTGATGACAGAGACGAATGAACAGGAAAGGAATTTTGTCCATGAAACTATCGTTTTCTACGCTGACCTGTCCCGATTGGCGCTTCAGCGAAGTAATATCCACCGCGGCAGACCTTGGCTATGCGGGTGTAGAGATCCGCGGCATTGCCGATCAGATGTACGCTCCCCGTATTTCTGCCTTTTCGGACACCCGCATTGCGGCTACGCGCGAAACCCTTTCCCGCACGGGAATTGAAATTCCGCTTCTGACGGGAGGCGCGTATCTGATTGATAATCCCAACCCGGCTTCCGCTGAAGAAGAGGTAAAGGACTACGTGTTGCTGGCAGAGCGTATGGGTACGCCTTATGTGCGCCTTCTCCTTGAGAAGACACCCGATCCCGTGGCCGAGCCTTCGCCCGAGCGGCTTGCGGCGGCTGCGGCGAAATTTGCCGAGCTCTGCGATTGGGCAGCCCCGCACGGCATTACTTTGCTGACCGAAACCAACGGATTCCTTGCCAACACCTTCGTGGCAAGAAATTTCCTTGATACGGTGGCTCGTCCCAACGCAGGCATCATTTGGGACGTACATCATCCTTACCGTTTCTTTGGGGAATCACCTGCGAAATCGGTGCTCCACCTCGGCAAATATATCAAGCACGTTCACCTCAAGGATTCGGTCAAGGGGACGAACGGGCGCGTAACCTATATGCTGACCGGATATGGAGATTTGCCCTTTGAGGAGATCCTTGCCTGTCTGCGTGACATCGGCTACGACGGATACCTGTCTTACGAGTGGGTCAAGCGCTGGTCGCCCGAGCTTGCCGAGCCCGGCATCGCGCTTTATTCCTATATCAGTTGTCTCAAGGGAATGCTTTGAAATAAAATGGGGATGCCGCGCGAAACGCGCGACATCCCCATGCAAAATTTTGTCGTTATGCCATCGTCTCGGGCAGTTTTTTTCCGCCGAGGAGATGGAAGTGCATATGACGAACGCTCTGACATCCATCCTCACCGATGTTGGTGATGATCCGATAGCCGTTTGAGAGGCCTTCTGCCGCCGCGATTTTCGGAATCGCGGTAAAGATAGCGGCAGCGTCGGCGGCGGTGTCGGCGTTGATTTCGTCGGCCGATGCGATATGCCGCTTCGGCACGACCAGGATGTGTACCGGTGCCTGCGGATTGATATCGCGGAAGGCGAAAACCTTCTCATCCTCGTATACCTTAGCCGAAGGAATTTCCCCGGCGATAATTTTGCAGAACAGACAGTCCATGATAAATCCTCGCTTTCGCTTTTTTCTCATTCTACCATAAAATCCCCCAAAAGTCAATTCGGAGCAGAGAGATGTATAAAATTTTTGATATTCACACGCATATTTATCCGGAGGCGATTGCCGAACGTGCAGTTTCGTCTCTCGGTGCTTTTTACGATTTTCACCCGGAGGGAAAGGGGACCTATGCCGAGCTTGAGATGATCGGGCGTGAAGCACAGGTTGCCGGCTTTCTGCTCTTCGCGGTAGCCACCAACGCGCATCAGGTGCAGAAGGTTAACGACACCATTGCGGCAGAGGTGAAGGCATCCCGTGCGGCAGGCTTTTCGACGGTCGGCTTTGCGGGTTTGCATCAGGATTATCCCGATTTTGCGGGGGAGCTTGCCCGTGCATGGGAGATGGGTCTTCGCGGAGTCAAGATCCACCCGGATATTCAGGGCATCGACATTGACGATCCCCGCCTTTTTCCCCTTTATGCGGAAATGGAGGGCAAAATGCCCCTCTATCTGCACGTGGGGGACAATCGCCCGCAGTATCGCTACTCGACGGTGACAAAGCTGAGACGGGTGCTTGAACGCTATCCTGCACTTGAAGTGGTTGCTGCGCATCTCGGCGGCTATCAGGCGTGGATGGATGCACCTGTGCTTGCCGAATATCCAACGGTGTGGTACGATACCTCCTCCGCACTTTGGGCAATGACTGCCGACTATGCGACCGATCTGATCCATCGGCTCGGTACCGACCGCGTCATGTTCGGCACCGATTATCCGGTTAAGCTCTATTCTACCGAGCTTGAACGCTTTTTTGCGCTCAGCCTGACCGAGGCCGAACGGTGCGCGATTCTCTACGATAATGCCGCCCGCTTCCTCGGGCTCGGGACGCAAGCATGACGATGCAGACCAAATCCGAGGTGCTTCGCCGTGTGTTCGGTTATTCGAGCTTTCGCGGCGGACAGGAGCGGCTGGTTGATGCCGTGCTTGATGGCCGCGACGTGCTTGCCGTGATGCCGACGGGCGCGGGAAAATCGCTTTGCTTTCAGGTTCCCGCCCTCATGCGGGAGGGGGTGACGATCGTTGTCTCTCCTTTGATTTCGCTGATGAAGGACCAGGTCGGTGCACTGATCCAGAACGGTGTCCGTGCGGCCTATATCAACAGCTCGCTCACACCGGCGCAGATTGACCGTGCGCTGTATAACGCGAGGTGCGGGATGTATAAGCTGGTCTACGTTGCTCCCGAGCGGCTTCTGACCGAATCCTTTCTGCAGTTTGCCTGCTCGGTGAAAATTTCGCTTCTGGCGATTGATGAGGCGCACTGCGTCTCGCAATGGGGACAGGACTTTCGTCCCGGATACCTTGACATTGCCGAATTTGCCGACCGTCTCCCCGAGCGCCCGGTAATCGGCGCGTATACCGCTACCGCAACGGCAGCGGTACGGGAGGATATTCATCGCCTGCTTCGTTTGCGCGATCCCATCATTGTCTCAACCGGCTTTGACCGTCCGAATCTGCGCTTTGAGGTGCTCCCGGCAGCGGGACGGGAGAAGGGATCGCGTCTGCTTTCTCTTCTGGGGGAGCTTTCGGGACAGAGCGGAATTGTATACTGTGCGACCCGAAAAAATGTGGAAGAGGTCTGCGATCAGCTCCGTCTGCACGGCATTCCCGCTACGCGATACCATGCCGGTCTTGAGGAGGACGAGCGCCACTGCAATCAAGATGACTTTCTCTACGACCGTTCTCCCGTGATGGTTGCGACCAACGCTTTTGGGATGGGCATTGATAAATCCAACGTTTCCTTTGTTATCCATTATAATATGCCCAAGGATATGGAAAGCTATTATCAGGAGGCAGGCAGAGCGGGGCGTGACGGAAGTGAAGCGCGCTGTATTCTGCTCTACGCACCGGCAGACGTTCGGCTCAATCAGTTTCTGATTGAGCATGCCGAGCCGAATGAAGAGCTTTCCCCGGGCACACGTGCCATTTTGCGCGAGCGGGAGGAAGAGCGTCTGCGGCAGATGACCTTTTATGCCACCACCCCCGACTGCCTGCGTGCCTTCATTCTGCGCTATTTCGGCGAAAAGGCGCCGCAGCGCTGCGAGAACTGCTCAAACTGTCTCTTCCGCGGTGAGGAATGCGACGTGACCCGTGAAGCGCAGTTGGTTTTGCGTTGTATAATCCAGACGGGAGAGCGCTATGGGACGGGAATGATCGTCAATCTCCTGCGCGGAAAGCCGGACGAGAGAAGCGCGCGGCTTGATGAGGACGAGCTTTCGCTTTGCGGTGCTCTGCGGGATACCGATGCCGCGCGGATAAAGGAATTGATCGAGCTGCTGATTACTGCCGGATTTCTCAATCGAACCGAAGGAGATTACCCGATCCTTCGCCTCGGTTCACGGGCGGATGAGCTGCTTTGCGGAAATCGGCGCGTGACGGCACGTCTGCGTACACGTCCAACCAAAAAAGCAGAGAAAATGAACAAGCCTCCGCTTGGTGAAGCCGGACCGCCGGATGAGGTGCTCTATGAAGCATTGCGCCGTCTGCGCAGTAAATTGGCCGATCGTGCAAGCATCCCGGCGTATGCTGTATTTACCAACGCAACCCTGCTAGAGCTTGCCTGCCGCAAGCCGAGAACGACCGACAAGCTGCTTGCCGTCAGCGGTATCGGCGAGGCAAAATGCAAGCGCTGGGGGAAAGCCATTCTTGATTTGATTGGCGAACATATAACCGATTAAAGCATAAAAGGAGATTACAATGAAATTCCGAACTGAATTGCACCTGCATACAGCCGAGGTCAGTGCCTGTGCAACCCAAACTGCAGAACAAATTGCCGATGTCTATGCAGCGGCAGGGTACACCACGGTGGTTGTAACCGACCATATGAACAGCCAGACCTTCAACAACAAGCGAATCGATCTGCAAGCGGCATCGTGGGAGGAACAATGTACCCACTATATGCGGGGATACCAAGCCCTGCGCGAGGCGGCGGCAGGGCGGTTTCACGTTCTTTTCGGCATGGAGCTTTGCCCCAAGACGAGAGGGTGTGACTATCTGATCTACGGGATGAGAGAGGAGTTTTTGCGTTCCTTCCCCGAGATAGCCGATATCCGCTTCCAAACGCTCGTCTCCCGACTGCACAAGGCGGGGATGATGATCTATCAGGCGCATCCCTTCCGCAACGGTGTAAGGGTGACCGATCCCGCTTTTCTTGACGGTATCGAATCCTATAACGGCAACCTCGGGATCGATTCTCGCAACGATATTGCCCAGATTTGGGCAAAGAGACATTCCATGCGGGAAACGTCGGGAACTGACTATCACCATGCGCACCATACGCCGACGGGCGGTATCGAAACCGATTTCCCGATTACCTCAAACGATGAGCTGCTTGCCGTTCTGCGGGAGGGAAATTATACGCTGCTTCGCATGGGTGAGTAGAAAAAATGATCATAAAACGAAATTTGACTTGCTTTTTTGGCGAAGAAGAGGTATGATATAAAAACTAAAACTCAACATGCAAGTGCGAGGAAATATTATGGCATACAAAACCGAACTTCATCTCCATAGTGCCGACGTCAGCAGCTGTGCATCCGCGACTGCCGCGGAAATTGTCGATGCATATACGGCCGCGGGCTATACGACCGTAGTGCTGACCAATCACATGAGTATATTCACCTATCAGAACAAGCGAGTTGATTACAGCTATATGACCTGGCAGGAAAAATGTGATTACTATATGAATGGCTATCACAAGCTCAAGGAGGCAGCAGGTGATCGCCTGCACGTGCTTCTCGGTATGGAGCTCCGTTCCAACGTCAAGAACTGTGACTATCTCATTTACGGCATGACCGAGGAATTTATGCGGGAGTATCCCGATATGATGGACGATCCGTTCAGATCCCTCTCTGCGCGCATTCGAAAGGCAGGGATGCTCCTTTGCCAGGCACACCCCTTCCGCAACGGGGTCAGTGTTACGGGACCGCAGTTTATTGACGCAATGGAAATCTATAATGTAAATACGCTCGATTTTCGAAATGAGATTGCCGAGATATGGGCCAAGAACTACGGGTTGATCGAGACCTCGGGCAGTGATTTCCATCATGCCGATCGTCATCTGATTCACGGCGGAATCGTTACCGATACGCCTATCACAACCAACGAAGAACTGCTTGCGGCTCTGCGCAGCAGAAGCTATTCGCTGATCCGCAAGGGTGA